>NZ_JBAPXX010000152.1:0-30119 GCF_049284435.1 Acinetobacter sp.
ATGAGCTTTTTCATACGCTCTTCAATCGCTGCCATGTCGTCTAAAGTAAACGGACGTGGCATCCAGATATCATAGTAGAAACCTTCTTCAATGACCGGACCAATGACCATCTTTGCTTCTGGGAACAGTTGCTTAACCGCATGACCGACCAAATGCGCGCAAGAATGGCGAATGATCTCGACACCGGCTTCGTCTTTAGGCGTGATAATTTGTAGTGTTGCATCTTCAGTGATGAGATCAGACGCATCAACCAAACGATCGTTGACACGACCCGCAACGGTATTTTTTGCAAGACCAGGACCAATGCTGAGTGCAACGTCCATCACAGATACGGCTTGATCAAACTGTTTTTGATCGCCATTTGGCAAAGTGATAATTGGCATAAGAAATCCTTAAGGAGTGATGCCCCGTACCATGGAGCATATCACCGCGAGATTATGATCGAGGCACAGCCTCAAAAGATAAAAACGGTGGATAAATAAAATCGATTCGAATTTTACACGGCTTGGCCGCATGATTAAACCTTTTCCCAATAAAAATAAGATTTACCATCAAATCTGTGCCTGATCTTTAAAGACTTAAGCTCATTTTTGCATTCAGAATGCGGTTACTCCCGCAAAGTCTGCCACTGGAGAAATTTTCCCTCTGTATAAACATAGAGCTGGGCAAATTTCGGGATGATAGCTTCACTTTGTGTCGGTCTTAAAAACACATAATCATCGACATGAATATCGCACTGCATGGGCACCTGAAGCATTTCCTGATTACTGCTGCGGCCATACAACACATGCGGCTGGCTTTTTTTAGGGTAAATATAATCTGCTCGCCAATAGCCCCCGTAAATAAATACGGCTTTATATTTATGTGGAAGATGATTCAGCAGCCCCAGACCGGGAATCTGGCTACAAGGCAACACTTTTAAAATGGGGCCGGCAATCCATAAAGCACAACTTAAAGCAGATAAATTTTCCAGATCAAAATCACTGGGCTTGAGCAGCATCGAGCCAAAAGCCAGATCATTGCAGATACTTTGCTGACAATGTTGCATAAAGGTTGGACTTCCACCGCCGTTAAAACATAGGGTTTCATGCGATAAATCCGGGAATTGCTGCTGCAAAATAGTTTTGTAATGCTGATAAATCTGCTGCGATTGCTGATAACTTTTGTCGGGACTTTTCAAAATTTTAGGCAATTTGGCGACATGTGCATCATAGCCCATCAATCCGGACAGTTTCAGGTAAGAGGAATATTGCTGAATCAGTTTGAGTAAGGCTACAAACTGTGCCTGACCGCTTACACCTCCGCGATGCAGTCCCACATCAATTTCAATATTGATATTTAACTTGAGATTCAATTCTTGCGCGAGTTGCAGATATTGTTTTAATCGCTCCACATCATCAATCAACCATTGAATATTTACTTGATCATTGGTTTTATTTTGCTCAGATAAAGTTTGATAAAAAGGTTTTACGGCCTGAATTGGCATCGGTTTTCCCAGCAAGATATCAGCTTGCGGAAATGTCCCCATAATTTCCGCAAGCTGCGGCAGATGAAAGACCATAAAGCGCTGGCTATTTAGTTTTTCACTGGCCAGTTTGAGTAGCTGAATGCTGGCTAAGGACTTCACCACTAGGCGCGGTTTTAACTTCGCAGGTAATTTTGACTGCACATAGTCCAAATTATGTTGATAGGTTTTTAAATCTAAAATCAGCTGTGGTGTGCCAGTCCCCTGCTGTTTTAAGTCCTGCGTCAGTTGCTGAAAATAATTCGATTGCATCACCCTATCCTCATTTACCAGACAAAAATAATTCTTTTAAATATGGATTCAGCCATTTTTGCTGTGGATCCAGTTGCTGACGCAATGCCATAAAATCATCCCATTTCGGGTAGAGGTTACGTAGCGAGACAGCGGTCATGCAGTGCAATTTCCCCAATGTGGCCGTCCCTGATATTTCTGTAAAATCGGCTCGACCAGATCAAAGATCGCGTGGTAATCCTGTTTATAAAATTGATGAATCGAAATGGAGACCGAATCACGCTGATAAAAAGGGCTTAACCAGATCTCATCGCCTTTGACATAACGGAACTCGATCGGGAAAAACATCGGTACCTGATGTTTACGTAAAACATGCAGAATCTCGTCCAGACACTGCAAGCCTGAATCGACCGGAAGCTGATATTCCATTTCATTAAATTTGGTCTGGCGCGGGGTCGGGAAAATCTGGTTTGACCAATCCACATAGCAAGTCGATTTTACAAACACACTCAGCAGTTTTTGCAAATAGGGGTTTGTCCTCGGAAAGAGTCGCGTCAATTCCGAACATAGGGTCAGCAAAGCATCTTCCGAAGGCCAGCTCTCTTGCCTCGGCTGAATGTGATCCTCCGTGTCATCCAGGGTTTTTAGCATGACCTGATCGGCATATACAAAAGCCCAAAATTCAATATGCCGATGCTGATGTTTCCATTGATCAATATGGGTAAATATGTCTTTTAATGAACAGAGCCGAATCTGTTCTTTTAGTTTATATCGTGGTCGATTTTGCAGAATGATTTGGGTCAATATACCCAAGCTGCCCAATGCCACCCGTCCAGCCTGAAATATTTCGGTATTCTGCTGACGATGACATTGCAACAGCTCGCCATCTGCGGTCAGTAATTCAAAGCCTTCCACAAAAGCGGATATGCAAGGTAAATCGATGCCCGTGCCATGCGTTCCGGTAGAAATCGCTCCGGCCAGACTTTGCTGGTCTATATCGCCCTGATTAATTAAAGCCTGATTGATCGGTGTCAGATCTTTCCCCAAATCATATAAACGCGTACCGGCCTGTACGGTGCATTGGGTTTTCTCTTGATCAAAGGCCACGATACCTTTGAACTGATCGAGATTAAGCAACACCTCATCTGTTTTGGCCAATGGGCTAAACGAATGTCCTGCACCCACTACACGAATGTGTGCATGGGTCTTGACCAAACTTTGTAATTCACTCATATGCTGAGGTTAAAAATTTGTGGATGTGCCTGCTGGCTTCCAGACCAGTTCTGCCATCCTTTATCCGCCTGTTGTATTTTCATTATTATTCCTTGGCTGATGCTATTTTAATTGCCCGGTTAGATTAAAATACCTAAAAAAGCAAATATGGGAACCCATGCGTTCAAAACATTTAAGCAGGGTGAAATATTTTTATTAATATTCAAATACTTAAAATTTGTAAAATCGTACTCGACTAAAGCATAAATGCAAGATTTCTGAGAAATACATATCTTTTCAACAGGATATGAAAATAAATATAGAACGGAGTTTTACAATGGTTAGCGCATATGATGAATTACCGCGTACCCCCGCGAATTTTGTAGCCTTATCACCTTTACGCTATCTTGATCGTGCAGCTTATATCTATCCAAATCAGAACGCGATTATTCACGGTAAGCGCCGAATCACCTGGCGTGAGAAATACAACCGTTGTCGTCAATTTGCCAACCAACTCCAAAAATTAGGTATCGGTAAAAATGATACCGTGTCTGTCCTGCTGCCTAACGTCCCTGCCATGATCGAAGCGCATTTTGCTGTGCCGATGGCAGGCGCGGTCCTCAACACCTTAAATACCCGCCTGGATGCCAAGACCCTTGCTTTCATGCTGGAACATGCTGAAAGTAAAGTATTATTGGTTGATCCTGAATTTACTGCACTTGCTACAGAGGCGCTCGCTCTAGTTTCACAAGACATTTATGTGATTGATGTGGCCGATGCAGAGTTTGAAGGTGAAGATAAGCGTATTGGTCAAATCGAATATGAAGACTGGATTGCACAAGGCGATGCAAACTTTGAATGGCATCTACCTCAAGATGAATGGGATGCCATCAGCTTAAGTTATACCTCTGGTACCACTGGCAATCCAAAGGGCGTGGTCTATCATCATCGTGGTGCCTACATTAACGCAGCCAGTAATATTATTGCCTGTGGCATGACACCACGTGCCACCTATTTATGGACACTACCGCTATTCCACTGTAATGGCTGGTGCTTTGCCTGGACTATGGCGGCCAACGGCGGAACAAACGTTTGCTTGCGTAAAGTCGATGCTGAACTGATCTTTAAGCTGATCGCTGAACATAAGGTCGATTACTTCTGTGGTGCACCGATTGTCCTGTCGATGCTGATTAATGCACCTGAAGAGAAAAAGACCAAAATTGATCACCGTGTCGAAGTGATGGTCGCGGGTGCTGCACCGCCAGCTGCGATTATCGAAGGCATGCGCAATATCGGTATTAATGTAACGCATGTTTACGGCTTGACTGAAACCTATGGCCCTTCTGCACTCTGCGCTTCACAGGCTGGATGGAGCGATCTGTCTATTCAGGAACAGGCACAGTTGCACTCCCGTCAGGGCGTACCGTATCCATTGCAAGATGGCATGAAAGTGCTTGATCCGGATACCATGCAGGAAGTGCCGCATGATGGTCAGACCATGGGTGAAATCATGTTCCGTGGCAATATCGTGATGAAAGGTTATCTGAAAAATCCTGAGGCGACAGAAGAAGCCTTTGCCGGTGGCTGGTTCCATACGGGAGATCTGGCAGTTTGCCAACCGGATGGCTATGCCAAAATTACTGACCGCTCCAAAGACGTGATTATTTCCGGCGGGGAAAATATTTCTTCACTTGAAGTGGAAGAAGTGCTGTATCAGCATCCGGCGGTGCTGACTGCAGCGGTAGTCGCCAAGCCTGATCCACGCTGGCAGGAAGTTCCTTGTGCCTTTATCGAACTCAAAGAAGGAATGACAGCTTCGGAAGAAGAAATTATGGAATTCTGCCGTGAACATCTGGCACGTTTTAAAGTGCCTAAAGATGTGGTGATTACCGAGATTCCAAAAACTTCGACGGGAAAATTGCAGAAATTTGTTTTACGCGAATGGGCCAAAGAACGCGCGCAAGGTGAGTTCTCTTAATTCCATACAAGTGGGTTCTTTCAAAATCTACTCAATAAAAAATCGTGCTAAGAACACTTAGCACGATTTTTTAACTCACCCTCTCCAAACCTCTCCCACAAGGAGAGGCTTATAGGAAAAGTTACATCTCAACCATTTCTACACCATCAATACGGGCAACGGTCATCAAGTCCTTATCACCACGACCTGAAACCGTCGCAATAATAATTTGATCCTTGTCCATGGTTGGAGCAAGTTTAGTGACATAAGCCATAGCATGTGCGCTTTCTAACGCCGGAATAATGCCTTCAATCTTGGTCAAGTCGCGGAAACCCTGCAGGGCTTCCTGGTCATTGATTGGCACATATTTCACACGATCCATATCTTTCAGGAAGCTATGTTCCGGACCCACACCCGGATAATCCAGACCGGCAGAGATTGAATGCGTTTCGATGATCTGACCTTGTGCATCCGACATCAGATAAGTTCGGTTACCATGCAGTACACCGACATGACCGGCATTCAGTGGCGCAGAATGCTTACCGGATTCAATCCCCAAACCTGCGGCTTCAACGCCGTACATTTTCACGTCTTGGTCATTCAGGAATGGATAGAACAAGCCCATTGCATTGGATCCACCACCGACACATGCCACTAGGGCATCCGGTAAACGGCCAGCCTGTTCCAGAATCTGGCGGCGTGCTTCACGACCAATGATCGACTGGAAATCACGAACCAGTTGTGGATATGGATGCGGACCTGCCACAGTACCAATGACGTAGTAAGTTGAATCAACATTGGTCACCCAATCACGCATGGCTTCGTTCATGGCATCTTTCAATGTTCTGGAGCCACTTTCTACCGGCACAACCGTCGCGCCTAATAAACGCATACGGTATACGTTCATCGCCTGACGTTTTACATCGTCTGCGCCCATGAATACTACACATTCAAGACCTAAACGTGCTGCGATAGTAGCAGTCGCTACACCATGCTGGCCTGCCCCTGTTTCGGCAATAATACGTTTCTTGCCGGAAAGCTTCGCCAGTAAGGCCTGACCGATTGTATTATTTACTTTGTGCGAACCGGTATGATTCAGGTCTTCACGTTTCAGGTAAATCTGTGCACCACCCAACTCTTTCGACCATCGTTCAGCATGATATAAAGGACTCGGACGACCGACGTAAAATGCCATGTCACGGTCAAATTCTGCCAAAAACTGCGCATCATCTTTCATACGGAAATAGAGCTTTTCCAAGTCTTCTAAAGCCGCCATAAGTGTTTCTGACACAAAACGTCCGCCATGAATACCGAAATGCCCGCGTTCATCCGGGAATTGGGTATAGTCAACTGTCTGACTGTTCTGGCTAGTACTTTGCTGATCCACGATGGACTCCTTGCATAAAGCGTTCTATGAGTTGTTGGTCTTTAATACCTTTTGCGGACTCGACACCGCCACTCACATCCACGGCATAGGCCTGTGTGGTGAGAATTGCCTGTTCGATATTGTCAGGATTTAAACCGCCTGCCAAGATCAAGGGAATATTGAGTTTAGGAAATGTATCCCAATCGAAGCTGTGTCCTGTGCCACCTTTCAGATCAGGATGCCATGCGTCTAACAGCACTGCACTTGCGCCTGCATCTTGATAACCTTGAATTTCTGCGACTACATCCAGATCAGGTTTCACCTGAATAGCCTTATACCAGCGGCGTCCGACCTGCTGGGCGATGGCCTGACACTGTTCAGGCGTTTCATCGCCATGAAATTGCAAAATATCGAGTGGAACGGTTTTCAGAATATCCTGAATTTCATCTGCGTGACTATTCACAAATAAACCCACTGCCTGTACATAAGCTGGAACCGCTCGGATCAGGATTTCAGCCTGCTCTAAAGTAACATGTCGTGGACTCGGTGGATAAAATACAAATCCTATCGCGTCACAGCCAGCATCGGCTATGGCATGTACATCTTCGACTCGGGTAATTCCACAAATTTTGGCACGGGTTCGCATATTATTTTGGCTCTAGATCTACCAATGTATTGAACAATCTATAAGATTGGGGCAAATCATTGTAATGCAATTTTTTTGACTTGCGTAAAGTTCATCCGGATTATTCTCTATGCAGATTGTGTATAACTCATACTGACTTTATACTGCGCTCACTTTGCAGCAAGTCCAAGCCTTCAGGCTTTAGGGAAGCTGGTGTAAATCCAGCACTGCCCCCGCAACGGTAAAAAATGAAACGTCTATCAATTTAAACTCTTCGGTTTACACCACTGCATCTTGATGTGGGAAGGTGGATATACAGCAAAGTCGCTGCTTTGCACATTTAAGTCCGGAAACCTGCTTGTTGTGTTCTATAACTCAATCATTCACGGGGAAGTGAATGTATGGAGCATTTCATGTCTATTCAATTTCAACCTACTGCCTTGGTAGGTGCGATCGCACTTGCGTTGGGTTTTACTTCATCTGTTTTTGCTGCCGAGCAAAAAGTTGCGAAAGCTGCTTTAGATACCATTGTGGTGACTGCAACACGTTCTGAAGAAAAAATTGAAAATGTACCTGCGCGAATTTCAGTGATTGAACCTGCGACTCTTGAGCAATCCCCTATTGCCTCATTACCAAACTTATTGAAAAAAGAGGCTGCTTTAAACGTCGCTCAGCTAGGCGGTTATGGACAACAATCCTCTATTTTTATGCGAGGCACAAGCTCTTCACATACACTCGTTCTGCGTGATGGCATGCGATTGAATACCGCTTTAAGCAGTTCAGCTTCTTTACCTTTTATTGATACGACTGACATCAAGCAAATTGAAATTCTGAAGGGCCCAGCATCAGTTCTATATGGTACAGATGCCATTGGCGGCGTCATTCATATGATTTCTAAAACACCTGAGCAATCAGGTGCGTTTATTACAGGTGAAATTGGCGAGAATAAAACTTACAAATCACTCGTGGGTGCCGATTTAGCTGAAGATGGTTTTTATGCCCAAATCCGTGGTCAACGCCTGGAAACTGACGGAAAATCTGTTCTAGATGATGAAGATGAAAATTATTCCTTTGACCAAAAAGGTTTCAGCACAAAATTTGGCGTCAACAAAGACCAATATGGCTTATCTCTCGATTACAGCCAAAATAAAGGCACAAGTGATTACAATGCAGGTAGCCTCACTTCACAAGATTTTGAAAATGAAATGGTTAACCTGAGAGGGCGAATTAACCTAGGTTCACAATTAGAACTCAATGCTCGCTTATCTCAGTTTGACGATCAATTAGATCAAAATGCTGCGAATTATCTAGGTCAGGTCGATTATTCATATAGCACTACTAAAGAAGCAGAATTGTATGCCAAACTCAATTTAAATGATCAGCATCATATTTTACTAGGTACAACGCATAGTAACCTTGATGGTGATGTTCTTTCTTATGGAGTTGCCTACAAAGGTGATGTTTCATCTCAAGGATATTACACACAGCATCAATATCAATCAGATAAACTCAATACTCAACTCGGCATCCGTGTTGAAGACAACGAGAAATATGGCTCTCATACTGTAGGGCAAGCTGCTGCACGTTATGCAATATCACCTCAACTCAGCGTCTACACGAATATTGGTTCAGCTTTTCGTTCACCAAACTTAAACGAGCTGTACAGTGGTGAATCGGCAAATCCAAATTTAAAAGCCGAAGAAAGTCTGTCTTATGAAATTGGCTTCGACCAGGCCCTCACTCAAAACTCGTCTGTTTCACTTTCCGTGTATCAAAACGAAGTGGATAACATGATCCAAAAAGTTAATGGCAAGTTAAATAACATCAACGAAGCAACGCTTCGTGGTGGCGAGCTTGTATGGAATTGGAAACAAGACGATTGGTTCATTGATACTGCTTTTGCGTATGTACAAGCTAAAGATAGCAAAACGGATATTGAGTTAGCTAAACGACCACGTCAAACCCTCACTCTGACCACAGGCTTGGAAAATGAAATTTATGGGATGAGTGCTTCTCTTATTGCCCGTTCCAAGTCAAAAAGTTGGAGTGATTCAAACCATAATCCGGGCTATGCGACCGTCGATTTAAATGCTTACTGGAATATCAATCCACATGTCAAAGTATTTACCAACATAGAAAATGTCGGTGATGTTCGTCATAAGATCGAATACAACTGGAATAATTATTATGTTGATGAAGGTCGACTCGCTTCTGCCGGCGTGACCTTTAAATACTAAGTTCAACCTTTTTAGAAATACCTTTGAGAATCATGTCATGCCTATGGCATGATTCTTTTTATTTACAGCATCCAATAATTTAAGGAACTCTCATGGGTCACCGTTTAAGTAAAATTTACACCCGTACAGGCGATTCAGGTACCACAGGACTCGGTGATGGCTCACGTGTAGCGAAAGATGACTTGCGTATTACAGCGCTCGGTGATGTCGATGAGTTGAATGCCGTGATTGGCGTATTACGTGCACAAATTTCAGCAAGCAACATTGAAGATCAAGCCACTTGGGATAAATCCCTGAGCCTGATCCAGCACTGGTTATTTGATCTGGGCGGTGAAGTCTGTATTCCAGGTTTTAATCTGGTGCAACCAGTATCGATTGAGTTTTTAGAAAATGATATCGACCGCATGAATGAAGCTTTGCCAATGTTAAAAGACTTTATTCTGCCTACCGGAACGCTGGTGTGTAGCTTTGCCCATCAGGCTCGTGCTGTTTGCCGTCGTGCAGAACGCAGCGTGATGTCAGTCCATCATCGTGACCAAAATATTCAGGCAGCGTCACTGCAACTACTTAACCGTTTATCGGACTGGTTATTTGTAGCATCACGCACCCTGCAACGCGCTGAGGGCGGTTCCGAAGTGCTGTGGCAAAAAAATATCAATGACAGCATCGAAAAGTAAAATTATGTTTCAAGTTAGCATCTAAAAATACACGCCAGATGTCTCTTGATTTTACAGAGCATCTGACGAAAATAGAAAGTGTCATCCTTCTGTCACGTAGCCTTCGCAAAATGAACTTAACTTTCCCACTCATGGGCATCTTATGCGCATAATTGGTCATCGTGGTGCACGTGGCGAAGCCCCTGAAAATACCTTGGGCGGTTTTCAATATATTCAGGAGATCGGCATTCGCGCCGTTGAGTTTGATGTCCGTCAGCTCAAAGACAATGCCTTAATCATCATGCATGATGACGATTTTGTTCGCACCACCGGTTTGCAGAAGCATCTATACGAGTGTAACCGTCAAGATCTTACCCAATATAATCACGCAGTGGCCTGGTCAGAATGGAATAAAATCGAAGCGACCCCGCTCCTCGATCAAACCTTAAATGTCATTCAAAATTTTGAGCATATTGAAGTCGAAATTAAAAGTGTCGACTCTGAAGCAGCAGCTGAAAAAATCGCGTTTGAAGTCGAACAGCAGTTACAAGGTTATGAGCAGGCAGCCATTATTACCAGCTTTGATGCCAAAATTCTGGATGCGTTGCAACAGCAAAACTCCCGCTTAAAACGCGGTTTATTGATTGAAACCGATGTCAAACATCAGGCCATTGATCAGGCGCTGGAACTGGGATGCTGCCATATTGGCTGGATGGATGAACTGGCCAGTAAAGACCTGATTCAAGCCACGCAGGCTGCCGAGTTGAATATCAGTGTCTGGACAGTCAATGATGTCACCCGTGCCAAACAGCTGCGAGACTGGGGCATTCAGGGGCTGATTACCGATTATCCAAAATTGATGCTAAAACAACTCTAAATAATCTCTCTTAACCTTGATTGATCTAGGTATTTCTTGATCCAATTCATTTCGATGACGCAATAATGAAAGTGTGAATCTTCCTTAATTTAATTTTATTTGAAAGTGAAATTAAGTTGCCCAACATCTATATTCTGCAAATTTTCTGATAATATTGCAGAAATTATGAACAACGATTTACATCTGATTCATTCGGTTTCAATTTTCTGAAAGAGTGATAATCCTCAGTCACTTAGTCGGAAATCATAGCCTGCCTAAGCTAGCCAAATAGTCGTTTTTGCCCTACTTATTCTGTTACCGACAAGTACAATACAACCGTACAATAATGCTAGTGATGCCCTATGGCACATGCTAATATTGACAAGATAGGCTGCTGTTAAAACCAACAGTAGTTTCTGCTTTTTGTTATACCTTCCGAGGTTCTAGGAGTGCTGTTGGAGATGAATGCTCCCTTACCCAAAGCCCCCATCAACTGGATTGCTGTGTTTGCATTGGTATTTTTACCGATTGTAGCCCTGATTGCCATTCCGTTGTATGCGTATCACCATGATTTTAGCGCTGCCGCTTGGATCAGTATGTTTGTTTTACTGGGCGTAAGCAGCCTCGGCATTACAGCAGGATACCATCGCCTGTGGGCACATCGTGCTTATGAAGCCACTTTACCATTAAAAATCATCTTGATGATTATGGGTACATTTGCTGTACAGAATAGTATTTTATTCTGGGCATCTGGTCACCGCACCCATCACCGTCATGTCGATGATGTTGATCAAGACCCATACTCAATCAATAAAGGCTTCTGGTATGCACATATTGGCTGGATGTTACGTGATTATCCATCAGGTGCAGCCAACTATAAAAATGCACCAGACCTGTTAAAAGACAAAGTGGTGATGTTTCAGGACAAATACTACGTTCCTTTAGTGATTGCAGCTCATGCTGCGATTTTACTTCCGATTGGCTGGGCAGTCGGCGATGTCTGGGGCGTGTTGCTGTTGGGTGGATTAATGCGTTTAATCCTGAGCCATCATGTGACCTTCTTCATTAATTCACTGTGCCACATGTGGGGAAATCGTCCTTATACCGACGAAAATACTGCACGTGACAACTTCGTACTCGCGGTCGCAACTTGGGGTGAGGGTTATCATAACTATCACCACATTTTCCAATACGATTACCGTAACGGCGTGAAATGGTGGCAATACGATCCAACTAAATGGTTGATCTGGACTTGTTCTAAACTTGGTTTAGCTAAAAACTTGCGCCGTATTCCTAGCTTTAATATCAAAAAAGCGGAATTGGCAATGAAGTTTAAATATGCCGAACAGGATCTTGCGGTGTATGGCCATGATGTTTCTGAAGATATCTCAGCGGTAAAAACCAAGATCGCACAGGAATATGATGCATTTACCCAAACCTTAAATGACTGGGCGAAGCTGAAAGAACAGGAAATTCAGGTCAAGAAAGCGTCTATGGCTGAAAAAATCCATCAAATGGATGACAAGCTGAAAGTTGAATTCCAGCTGGTTGAACAGCGTCTTTCCCATCATCGTCAAACCTTGAATCTACTGGTTCGTAATTTGAAAAAATCTGCAGTTTCTCAATAAAAGCTGTTGAAAATTAAAGCCCCACTCGGGGCTTTTTTATGTCCGAAAGATAACGTGAACTCTCGCTTATACAACAGTTTTATACAGCTATCTTTGTTATAGTAAATTTATTCCAATCCTGTACTGATGCCATGTATTTTAACTCTCGCTATCAAACACTGCCTGCTCGCCTCTATCACCATCAAGTTCCGCTTCCATTAAAAGGCGCAAAAGCCGGACATTTTAATGCTGCATTGGCAGAACAGCTGCAATGGTCGGATGAAGACAAGGCACAATGGGTCGAGATTTGTAGCGGTCAGAAAGTATTCGCTGAGTTTGAACCTTTGGCTATGGTCTACGCAGGTCATCAGTTTGGACAATGGGCAGGACAGTTGGGAGATGGTCGCGGGCTGTTGATTGCGCAGATTCTGGATCAGAACCAGCAGACCATTGACCTGCATTTAAAAGGTGCTGGTTCAACCCCCTATTCACGGATGGGAGATGGTCGTGCCGTACTGCGTTCAGTCATTCGTGAGTATCTGGCGGGTCATGCCTTAAATGCCTTAGGTGTAGCATCCAGTAATGCAGTCGGTTTTACCTCATCAATGCAAGGTATTCAACGCGAGAAGCTTGAGCCCGGTGCAATGATGTTGCGTACTTCAGACTGTCATATCCGTTTCGGGCATTTTGAATGGATCAATCAGTATCAGCCAGATCTGCTAGCTGAATTTACCCAGAAATGTATGGAATGGCATTATCCGGAATGTCTGCAAGCCGAACAGCCGATTCTGAGCTTTGCCACAAAAGTTATTCAGCGCACTGCGGTGATGATTGCCAAATGGCAACTGGTCGGTTTTGCACATGGCGTGATGAATACCGACAACCTGAATATTACCGGTTCAACTTTGGACTTTGGTCCTTATGGCTTTATGGAGCGCTTCCGTCCGAACTGGATCAATAACCACTCGGATTATCAAGGGCGTTATACCTATCAGCAGCAGCCAAGTATCGGACACTGGAATTTGTGGCAATGGTTAAATAATCTGGTGCCGCTTTGCCCTACAGATTATGACAAAGAACAATGGAAACAGGATTTAGCTGCATGTCTGGAGCACTATGAGCCAACATTCTTGGAACATTATAAACATGGTTTAAACCAGAAAATGGGCTTGCCAAGTTTCCATAAAGACAGTTTTGACTGCGCAATGGCCTTTCTGCGAATTTTGCAAAGCGAGCAACTGGATTACGCCCAGAGTTTTATCCGGTTGCAAAATAAAGACTATGAAGCTCTTAAAGATGATTGCTTAGACCGACGCCAGTTTGAAGCTTTCCTGGCGCAATATGAAACTATTCGTGAACATCAGGATGTAGAAGAACTGGATGCCGCTATGCAGCAAGCCAATCCGCATTATATTCTGCGTAATCATATGGCACAAAAAGCCATTGAACTGGCAGAGCAGGATGATTTTTCTGAAGTCGACCGCCTGTTTAAATTACTCAGTCAGCCTTATCTAAAACAGCCAGATTTGGAACAGCCTGAAGATTTAGCGCCATTGCCAAGTGATGTGCCCGAAGTGATGGTGAGTTGTTCGTCTTAATTTATTCACAATGCACACAAAAACTGTGGACAATTTAAGCATTATCCACAGTTTTATGATGATCTATCCATAACTTGTAACCTTACATACTCTTGCTGCCCAAACTGCTTTAAAACTTCCTGAAGTGACTATCACTCAGCCTTTTGGCGAAGGTTGTGATGTGTTTAAAGTGCGGGATAAAGTCTTTGTGCTGAGTTTTCATTTACAAGGCAAAGCTGCCATCAATTTAAAAGTTGAACCTGATCATGGTGCGATGCTCCGGGATATTTATCCTTATATTCGTACTGGCTGGCATATGAATAAACAGCACTGAATTACTGTTTATGAGGACGAAACTCTGGATAAAGCTTTGGTCGAGGATTTAGTGCTGAATTCTTATGAGTTGGTGGTTTCGAAGTTAAAGAAAGCGGAAAGGCAGAGGATTGAATTACTGAAGCATCTTGGAATCCGCCTATCTAAAAAAAGCGAACCCTTCCAGATTCGCTTTTTTATTTCCTACAAACTTAATCTTCAGGATATTCAAAACGGTAACCGACACCATACACCGCCTGAATCCACTCATGACGGTTGCCGGTTTCAGCCGCATCTGAAATCTTACGGCGCAAATTCTTGATATGACTGTCAATGACCCGGTCTGCCACATCAAAACTGTCCGGATTGATATGATCCAGCAATTGCGCACGTGAATAGACCTGTCCGACATGTTCCAGGAATAACTCCAGTAAACGGAATTCGGTCGGCGTTAAATTCAAAGCTTTTTGTTGATACCAGATGCGCTGTTGTGATTTGTCCATACGGAATAAATCATTGCTTTCCGGTTCTGATTTACGATCCAGACGACGTAACACAGCTTGTACACGCGCGACCAGTTCTTTTGGACTAAACGGTTTACAGAGATAATCATCTGCACCCATATTCAGACCCAATACCCGGTCAATTTCTTCAGTACGCGCGGTCACCATAATAATCGGTAAATCCGACTGTTCACGTACTTTACGGCAAATGGTCAGGCCGTCCATACGCGGCACCATCAAGTCCAGAATCATCAGACTCGGTTTACGCTGGGTAAAACTGTTATATGCTTCCTGCCCATCATGAAACATACTGACCTCAAAACCAGCAGCTTCCAGATAGTCTCGCACCAACTGTGCAAGTTCGATTTCATCTTCAACCAGCATGACATGTTTCATCAATATATTTCCTTTATGGTTTCATTTGTTTAGGAAAGCTCAGCTTGCATCGTAAACCACCCAACGGTGAATGTGCAAAGCTTAAGCTGCCGCCCAGCGCCTGCGTAATTTTACATGATAATGCCAAACCAAGGCCGGTTCCGCCAGTCGCCCGGGTACGCGAATCATCGACACGGTAGAAACGTTCACCAATACGCGCCAGTTGTTCATCAGTCAGACCAAACGGACTATCATCAACATATAAGGTCCATTCTTTATCATCTTGCGTGGTGTGAATATGCACCTGCCCACCTGCTTCAGTATAGCGAATACTGTTACTGAGCAAGTTCGCCACAATCTGTTTAAAACGATCCAGATCCAGATTTAACTCAGTCCCTTCGCCATCTGCAGTGACCATCAATTCAGCCTGCTCAAAGTTCGGCTGGAAGTTGATAAGTTCCTGCTGCACCACCTCCCACGGATTCACCGAGGAGAAATAGAATTGCAATTGCTGGGCATCAACCTGTGCCAATGCGGCCAGATCTTGGGTCAGTTTTTTCAGGCTGTTTACCTGAGCCAGCATGGACGCAAAATGTTCAGGGGTTGGTTTACGAATCCCGTCCTGCATCGCTTCAATCTGCGCCTGTAAGACTGCTAGTGGCGTTTTTAATTCATGCGAAGTATCTGCCACCCACTGACGGCGTGAGGTTTCATGCTGATCCAGAATCACCGCCAATGCATTCAATTCATTGGATAAATCACCTAATTCATCATTCCGGTTCACTTTAACCTGATATTGATAATTTCCCTGAGTCAAGGCACGCGTACCATTGAGCAGACGTTGAATCGGCTTTTTGAAATAAGTCGCCAATAACAAGGACGCAATCAGACTCGCTAAAATACTAAGTGCATAGACTAGAAATAAATAACGCTTCTGGTTACTGAAGAAATTAATACTTAAGGCATCGTCCTGATCCAGAACCGGTTTTAAGCCCAAATAGCCGACAATCTGATTATTCACCATAATCGGGCGATAAGAAATTTGCTCATCCGAAGCTTCACCGACCACAAAACGGCGCTTTGCATCATACAGAGAGAGACGTGAACTGAGGCCAAGACGGTCCGGCATCTGGATAAACTGTTTCTTGCCAGTCGGTTGCTGTGCTGGCTGCTCACCATTCTTGCGATCGGTTCTGAACAGATTCTGATTGGAACTGAGCGGGAATTTCAAGCCTTCAAAAGGCTGAAACTGGGAGGGCAAATTAGATGCTAATAAACGTAATTCTTCTTCATTGACCTGACGTTGTGGCAACTCTGGATCCACCATACTCGGTGCCACTTGAGCCAAGGTCTGTTCCTGAAAATAACGCTGCTGCAAGGCAATATCATACTGACGGCGCAGCCACCAGCGTGATAAACGGTCATAATCATCCGGTGCGGCTTCACCTTCCATCTGGAGAATCTGTGCCTGAATCGCATTGCCCCAGTCCTGATAAAGTGCATAAACATCTGCCAGATTTTCAATCACATAATCCAGCTTCTGCATTTCGACATCGGCGACATAGCGGGCGAAATTACGCTGCATATTCAGATGCAATACACCTAAACTCACCGTGGTAATGACCAGCGTGGTCAACAGCACGGTCAAAAATAGACGTAATGCAATGGGAATACGGCGAATGTTCAAAACTAAAATCTCAATTTTTCTTCTATATTCATTATTGTAGCGAACACCGCAGCAAAAAACTCTTCATTGTTTCTTCATCTTTATTGTTTAATCTTTATCTGACATAGAATCAGCTTCTTGATGGGGATAAATACAATGCAAAACATGACAAAAATAGCCTTAATCAGTGCCAGTGTTTTATCAATGGGTGCGTTGACTGCCTGTCAATCCACCAGCAATGTCCCAAGTAATGATCATCCCCACATGATGAAACATCATGAAGGCAAAAAACAGCATCTAACTCCCGAACAGCGTGAGCAGTTAAAGGCAAAGCGTGCAGAACGCATGCAGTTTGCCAAACAGCTTCAACAAGCCTGCGACAATAAAGTTGTGGGTTCAGCTGTTCAAATCAAGGCTGGCGATAAAACCATAGACGGTACCTGCAAGGTGGTCTTTAAAGCAGATCGCAAAGAGATGAAAAGCCATCGCGGTGAACATCGTGGCATGAAAGCTGAACATCATCCAATGCGTGCCGATATGCGTGGAGGCATGATGCACGGTGAGGTCTTGACGGATGCCAAACGTGCAGAATTAACCAAACAATTTGATCAGCGCCTCGCTCAACGTCAGGCACAGCAACAAGCCATGCTGCAAGCCTGTCAAGGCAAAAAAGACGGGACTGCTGCACAGATCAAGATGGGCGAACAAACCATCAATGGCAAATGTCATGTCCGTTTTCAACCTACAGCCTCTGCCTATTAATGCATAGGAATCAAGGCTTCACGACTAGCACCTTTGGGTGCTTTTTTATTGCGTTCTCTTTCCCGTATGCAGTTGACTATTCGTTTCCTACAAAATATTACAAAAGTCTTTATACTCAAGACCTTTAATGCGTCATGCAGATTAATCTTTGACTTTACAGTCACCAAGAAATCACCCCGAAAAGCTTGTACCGCCGGGGAAGTTGTTGCACGATTAGATCATTCCAAACCGTGTCAGTTAAGACAGGTTTTAGTTCATCTAAGATTATAACGCTGGTTCAACCAGTATTGAGGAAACCGATATGCCACAATACAAAGCGCCTTTACGTGATATGCAATTTGTGTTGCATGAATTATTAAATGCTGAACAACACTATGCAAATCTCCCTGCATTCCAAGAAAACGTAAGCCGTGAGCTGGTAGATCAGTACTTAGAAGCTGCGGCCGACTTCTGTGAAAACGAATTGTCTCCAATCAACCAGACCGGTGACCGTGAAGGTTGTACTTGGAATGACGGCGTTGTCACGACTCCGACTGGCTTTAAAGAAGCGTACCAAAAATACATCGAACTTGGCTTTCCATCGCTGTCTGCTGAAGAACAATATGGCGGTCAAGCTCTACCTGTTTCTCTAGGAAACGTGATTTCAGAAATGGTAGGTACAGCAAACTGGGCATGGGGCATGTACCCAGGTCTTTCTCATGGTGCCGTACGTACTTTAGAACATCACGGTTCAGATGAACAAAAAGACGCTTACCTGCCTAAACTGGTTTCAGGTGAATGGACGGGTACCATGTGTTTAACCGAATCACATGCAGGTTCTGATTTAGGTATTATTCGCACCAAGGCCGAACCTCAGGCCGACGGTAGTTATGCCATCACTGGCGAGAAAATTTTTATCTCTGCTGGCGAACATGACATGGCAGAAAACATTATCCATATCGTACTTGCTCGCCTGCCAGGTGCACCTAAAGGCACCAAAGGTATTTCTTTATTTATCGTACCGAAGTTCAATGTAAATGCAGATGGCTCTTTAGGAGAGCGTAACGCAGTTCGTTGTGGTTCTATCGAACATAAAATGGGAATTCATGGTAACGCCACCTGTGTGCTAAACTTTCAAAACGCGAAAGGTTTTCTGATTGGTCCTGAAAACCGTGGTCTGAACTGTATGTTTACCTTCATGAACACAGCACGTATTGGTACTGCGGTTCAAGGTCTTGCAGCATCTGAAGGTTCTTTCCAAGGCGCATTGGCTTATGCCAAAGACCGTGTGGCAATGCGTTCACTTTCTGGCCCGAAAGCACCTGAAAAAGAAGCAGATCCAATCATTGTGCATCCTGCGGTACGCAACATGCTGTTGACGCAAAAAGCATTTGCAGAAGGTGGTCGCGCGCTAGTGTATCTGTTGTGTCTACATGCAGATATCGTTGAACAAGCGGCAACAGAAGAGGAACGTAAAGCTTCTGACAACATCTTATCGCTCCTGACTCCAATCGCAAAAGCGTTCTTAACCGAAACAGGTTCAGAGTCTGCAAAACATGGCGTTCAAGTGTTAGGTGGGCATGGTTTTATTTCTGAATATGGTATGGAGCAAATTGTACGTGATACACGCATCTCTACTATTTATGAAGGAACAACCGAGATCCAATCACTTGACTTGTTAGGTCGTAAAGTTTTGGGTACGCAAGGTGCAATGTTGAAAGACTTCACCAAGATTATCCATAAATTTGCTGAAGCGCACAAAGACAATGCTGCAATGAAAGAATTCGTTGAACCATTGGCTGCCTTGAACAAAGAATGGGGCGACCTGACTATGCAAATTGGTATGCGTGCGATGCAAAACCCTGAAGAAGTCGGTGCGGCTGCAGTGGATTACCTGTACTTCTCTGGTTATGTCACTCTAGCTTACCTATGGGCACGTATGGCATTGGTTGCTCAGGAGCAACTGGCTGCTGGCACCACTGAGGTTGATTTCTACAATGCCAAAGTGACGACAGCACGCTTCTACTTCAAGAAAATCCTGCCACGCGTTCGTTCACACGTTGACGTGATCGCGACAGGTGTAGAGCCATTGATGAACCTGGATGCGGAACACTTTGCATTCTAAGTTAGGCTCAGACTAGCTACATCTCAGAAAAAGGACGGTCAATCAACAGGCAGTCCTTTTTCTTTATAAAGCTTTACAGAATTAACCTTTAGTCGTCTAACATTCAGATTTTGAGTGTTTTAGACTGATTAAAACTCATTTAATCAAACAATAAACAGGTGACACATCATGCCAATTTATAACGCGCCACTTGCCGATATGAAATTCATCCTGAACGATGTCTTCAATGCAGAACAGTTCTGGCAGGCCAATGAAAATCTAGCGCATCTGGATGCTGCGACAGCAGAAGCGATTCTTGAAGAAATGGCAAAATTTTCGCAAAACGTCACGCTTCCACTGAACCGCACAGGTGATGAAGAAGGCGCAAAAATTGAAAATGGCAATGTGACCACACCTGCTGGCTTTAAAGAAGCGTTCAAACAATATGCAGAAGGCGGCTGGATTGGTCTGGGCGCAGATATGGAATGGGGCGGCCAGGAAATGCCGAAAATGCTGACGGTACTTTCTGATGAAATGCTGTTTGCGACCAACCCGTCTTTCATGCTGTATCCACTGCTTTCTGTTGGTGCGGGCATGGCGCTGAACAGCTATGCTTCACAAGCACAAAAAGAAACCTATTTACCTAAAATCTATTCGGGTGAATGGTCAGGCACCATGTGCTTAACTGAACCACATGCCGGTACTGATTTGGGTATTATCAAGACCAAAGCTGAACGTAACGAAGACGGCACTTATAGCATCAGCGGCACCAAGATTTTCATCACGGGTGGTGATCATGACCTGGCTGAAAATATTATTCACCTCGTTTTAGCGAAAACCCCAGACGCCCCTGCCGGCTCTCGTGGTATTTCCCTATTCATCGTACCGAAATTTCTGGTGAATGAAGATGGCTCTATTGGCGAGCGCAACCCGGTTGGCCCTGGTTCAATTGAACATAAAATGGGGATCAAAGCATCTGCAACGTGTGTAATGAACTTTGACGGTGCAAAAGGTTACCTGGTTGGTAAAGAAAATGAAGGTCTGGCTGCGATGTTCGTGATGATGAACTACGAACGTCTGTCAATGGGTATCCAAGGCCTAGGAGCTTCTGAATTTGCTTATCAAAATGCTGCGCAATATGCGACAGACCGTTTACAGGGTCGCAGCGCGGCTGGCGTTCAATCACCAAGCAAACCTGCGGACAGTATTCTGGTGCATGGTGATGTACGCCGTATGCTGCTGAATGTACGTGCCAACAATGAAGCTTCACGTGCATTCGCCGTGTATGTAGGTCAACAGCTGGATATCACCAAGTTCTCTACCGATCCTGAAGCGGTGAAAAAAGCCAATGACCGTGTTGCGCTATTAACACCAATCGCGAAAGCGTATTTAACGGATACTGCATTCCAGGCGACATTAGATGCACAAATGGTCTTCGGTGGTCATGGCTATATCCGTGAATGGGGCTTAGAGCAATGTATCCGTGACCTGCGTATTTCCCAGATCTATGAAGGCACCAACGGCGTACAGTCACAAGACTTGATCGGCCGTAAAACCATTAAATGTAGCGGCGAATATATCTCTGAATATATTTCTGAAATCCGTGACTTTGCCAATAGTCTGGATGCAGACCTGAACTTCATTAAAGATGCCACACTGGATGCAGCGACTGAAGTTGAATCAGTGACTCAGTACATTCTGGAAGCAGCAAGAGAAAGTCATGACTTCCCGAATGCGACCGCAGTTGACTATCTGCACGCTGTGGGTCTGTTGAGCTTCTCTTATATGTTCGCGCGCATTACCAATGCAGCGAAAAATAAAGAAGGTGAGTTCTATCAAAATAAACTCGCTCTGGCACGTTATTTTGTACAACGCATTCTGCCTGAACTGGCATTACGCATTACTAAAGTGAAATCAGGTTCTGACGTTATCATGAACTTCTCTGAAGATTATTTCACGACTCAAGCTTAAGCTGAAAATCTGCAATAAAAAACGCCTGCATCAGCAGGCGTTTTTTTATGAAAATGCAACAATTAAATTTTTTGAATCAGCAAGGTATCCGGCTGATTATTGCTTTTCGGATTCAGATGTTTATTCACAATTTTGATATTCCCCTCAGACTCTAAAGACTCGCAGAGTTCTACCACCTTTTGCATATCTTCAGCCTTAATGCCTACGCCGAGGATTAATTTTTTTCCGGCTTCTAATTGGCTAATTTTTGTTTGAATTTTATCTAACACTTTTTTCTCCTATTTATTCAATGTACCACCCATACAATATAGCAATTTAGTCTAAAAAAAGCGCAAAAGTTCAAATAATTTAATCTTTATTTTTCATTCAATCATTCTGTGCATGATCTTTGCACGTTATTCTGCAACTATCTTTATTTCACATGAAAAACCAGGAGGATAATATGTCTAAATCACGTCCGAAAATTGAAAAATTTGAAGCCCTCCTCGACCGTCTTGGTAATCTTGCTGTAGAAAGCTTTCATTATATTGCCCTGTTTATTATTGGCTGTATGGTGATCTGGTCCGCTGGCCATACCGTCATCAACATTCTGACCGTCAAACAGTTCGCCACTATTGACGACATTCTTCTGTTGTTTATTTATCTGGAACTGGGTGCCATGGTCGGCATCTATTTCAAAACCAACCATATGCCAGTACGTTTCCTGATTTATATTGCCATTACTGCACTGACCCGTTTGCTGATTGCGGATATTCAACACACGCATAAAGCCAGTATGGATCTGGTGATTATTACCGGTTCGATTCTGATTCTGGCCTTTGCGATATTAGTGGTGCGCTATGCCTCATGGACTTATCCATCCGTGATTCGTGACAAACATAGTGAAAAGCCATTACCACTCGGCAAAACGCCACGTCCAGAAGATGATGAATTGGCCTAATATTTTTATAGGGAAATTAAAATCCCCTCTCCTTCTAGGAGATGAGTAGCACTGCTACGCAAGGGAGAGGTTTTTTAAAAGAGCGAAATAGTCGCACAAGGATGATATTTCCAGCTCATTTAACTTCCTCTCTTCAACCTTATATCGTTAACCTTTTTCATAGAAAATCCTCAATCAACGATTCGGCACCAGCACATAGCGCCCATTTTCATAGATCCAGTAGCCACCACGCGGTGGTGCAGGCAAGCCGATACGCTGCCAATCGGTAATTACCGTATATCTCGAACTTTCAATCCGGGCAACATTCGGATCACCATTGACCCAGCTATAACTATTCGAATTTTGATAAATGGTGGTCGGTGCCTGATACTGAATATTGAGGCCGCTTTGACTCTGTGCAGGTGGATAGCCCCAATGTGGTGGTCTTTGCGGGTAATGTGGTCTTGGTGGCAGCGGACGTTGCGGATAATGCTGCCGTGGTGGATCATAAGATCGTGGTGCACTGCGATAATTCGGTACGGATCGATCTACACCGCTATAACCTACCCAGGCATTGCCAGCCATACCCTGTGCAGAAGCTCCCAATAGCAATGCAGCGAATATTGCACTCGATAGTACGATTCTCATTTGAGCTTCCTCCGAATAATCTGCTTATATTTTAAACAAAATAGATGCAGAAAATATGGATAAGCTCGTTGGAGCTGCAATTTTTTGTAATGCACTTGCCTATTTTCAATCTGACAGGCGCGTCGGCAGGCTGCTACTTTATGCTAAAATTGCTTTTTTAATGTTTCGAGTTGAATACTGTGTCTGATTTAAATTTCGATCGTTTACATGAATATTTTTCTAAAGTGCCGAGTGTTCAGAAAGAGCGAATTGATAGCTATGGCTCAGATGGCAAACAGGCATGGTGGTTTAAATTTCAGATTAATGTAGATCATCCGCTGGCGTGGCAAACTGTGCAAGAGCTGGGACATGTCCTGAATTATATTTCTAAAAATGAACGTCTTCCGACTCAGTTTCTTCCCGTATCACCTCCACCGTACATGAATGGTGTTGCTAAGGATTTCTTGTCCTGGGTAATCCAGTGTAATCACGCAGATTTCCCGCCAGATGTGGTTTGTGACTGGTTAGAAGCGCGTTTGCCAAATCCGGTCGATGATGAAGCGCAATGGAAAATTAAAACCGATATTTCTGAGCTGGATCAATTAACGGATAAAGAGCTGGATCAGCTGGTTCCACCGAATCCTGAATCAAAAAGCTGATAATAAAAAATCTCCCTAAATCCCTCTTTTTCAAAGAGGGACTTTCCTCCCTTTTAAAAAAGGGAGGTCAGGAGGGATTTAAAATCAAAACGTCGACCAGCCGCTCCATTCCATAAAGCGATACAGCCAATATTTAAAGAACGAATTTTCTGCATATTGCGTATAGTCCACGCTCATAGAACGGCCATTTAGATTTGACCATGCCCCTTCAAAATATTGCTGGGCATCCCTGAAAACTTCAGCCTGAGGCTGACCCACCACGCGCATATTGGTTTCCAGATTATAGTTTTTCAAATTGCGTACTGTAAAATTGGCCGAACCTAAAATCATTTCAGCTTGCTGAGCATTGCGCTTCATCAGTATTTTGCTATGACATTGCTCACCCTGAGTATGACACCAACGTACATTTATACCCGCCTCGCGCAATTCTGAAGCCACCTGCCGGTTTGGAATCCCATTCTTTTCACGGCCAAAGGCATCTTTATTTGGGTCGAGTAAAATCCGGACTTTGACACCGCGTTCATGGGCGGCTATCAGACTTTTGATAATCTTGCGCTCAGACAGATAAAACATCGCCAGATCAATTTGTTCATTGGTTTTCGCCGTCTGAATCAGATTCAGAATCGCATCATAAATGGCTTTTTCAGTCAGCACCTGAGCTTGTGGCTGGCTGCTGTCTGCCTGAAAATCTCCGGCGACAATGGCTGGCATATTCGCTTGTGACATCATGCCCACAGACAGTTCTGTTTTCAGAATATCTACAGCTGTACTGCCCCAAACCAATAAGCCAATATTGGAATGCCGCGAACTGCCATCATGCGGATTCATGGACGTGACCAGTGCTTTCCAGCCTTGATCGGTATCCACCACCATGGTTTTACGATGATTGGCTTTAAAGTTAAACAAATCAAAATAACTACGCAGGGTAATTTTTTCTGTTCCAAATGGATTCGGCAACCAGCCTGTTTCCGGATTATTGCCAATGCCCTGGCAACAGAGATACCAGAAGCCGGACCAGCTTGGATTGGAAGCCCGCAACGGCGTCAGATTGGTTTCAATGATATCAATACCGTGCTGACGCAACTCCCGATACTGCTCGGATCTAATCCCGCCATAAACTGAATTGATCGGATCGGTAATAAACTTGATTTCCACCTCAGGCTGCAGCAGGCGCTTACTGATCAGAGCATCCGTCAGCTGTTGACTCAATGCCTGATGCTCCTTTGTCGAGATCCCAGTTTGCTGATTAAATAAAAACATATCCAGCACAATCAGTGATTTGGCCTCTTCAATCATTTTCAGCATTTCATTAAAAATGCGATGATCCAGATGCTGTTTGCCTTCGGCATCCAGATAGGTCTGATCGGCCAGAAATTTGACTTCGGCATGACGCAGCTTGCCCGTGTAATTCAGACCTTCCGGCAAAGGCTTATACGTGTGGTAGATCGCTGAAGCCAGATAACCTACGGCCAGCATACTGATGATCAAAGTCGCATAACGGTGATTTGACCAGTTCAATTTATTGTGAATTCGTTGAAAGATACGCATAAGAAAAAACCTAACCCAATATACTCAGGCTAGGTTTTATCTTATGATTTTTCAAGTAGATTTCAGTGAGATCTAGATGATTTGGTCGATTATTTCCGTAGACTTTTTAAAAATCGTACTGCACGCCGACGGTAAAGTTGCGACCGACTTGCGGAATATTAGACAGGAAGGAAGTATGTGAATACACCTGATCATCGAGCAGGTTATTGGCCTTGAAATAAACCCGATAAGTATTGTTATCTGCAATGGTATTGACATAGCTTAAGCCCACATTCACCATATTGTAGCCTTGGGTTTCATCTTCATAGCTGGCGATCTTGTCCTGATTAAAGACATGATAATACTCAGCCAAACCTGACCAGCCATCGGCAAAGTCTGCTTCAACTTTTGTGCCTAAACGACCTGCGGGTACACGTGGTGCATTCTCAGCTTCAATCTTGCCACGTACATAGTCCCCAAAGACGCTGAGCTTATACATATCATTGATCTGATAACCGGCTTGTGCTTCTGTACCATAGAATCTGGCTTTGTCTTGGGTATATTGCACGCCACGTAAATTACCTTTCTGCGCTACCGTTTCGCCATAGATATAATCATCAAACCAGTTGTGATACACGTGCACATGGTAATCCAGTTTATCCCCTTCATAATGCAAACCTAATTCGAGATTATTTGAAGTTTCTTTATCGAGATCAGGATTACCGACTTCGTAGGTATTGGTCGCAAAATGCAAGCCATCAGCATAGAGTTCTTGAGCTAAAGGCAAACGCTGCTGATGAGATCCCACTACAGAAAGTTTGTAGTTCGGTGCAAACTCCCAGTTCGCTGCAGCGGATGCAGAGACACCTGTACCTGAATAATCTTTCTGATCCGAATCTACTTTCACTTTTTGATGATCGACACGCGCACCAAGTTCAACATGCACATCGCCAAGTTGCTTATGTTCTAAAGCAAAAAGACTGAATTTGTCAGTTTTTGTGTCCGGCATCACGACACCTGAACCATGAACATGATGTTCTTCATCGTCCTCATCGCCATCTTCATGATGGTCATGCTCTGATGCGGCAAGATTAATTTTTTGCTGTGAAATCTGAGTTCCAATCACCCCTTCCCAGCCTGCAACTGGCACGTGCACCAACTCTAAACGACCGTCATAACCTTTGCTTTTAAAGTTACTGATCACTTCATTTTCTTCAAGTTCATCGTGTTCATAATCGGTAATGCTGGCATGTGCACGTAGTTTTTCAATACCGGAAAAAGGCTGTTCCAGTTCGGTGCGTACTTCATAGCGTTCAGATTTTAAATCTACCCATGGTCCACCATGCTCCTCATGGGCTGGTGCATCTGGGTCAGGTGTTGGACAACCATGAAAATGATCACCATGTAAAACACAACCATGATATTCATGACTATGCCCCGGCAAACCATACTGATCCTGACGGTTGCTATAAGACAGACCAACAAAACCACGATCATGAATCCATGATCCACCAATATTGACTGTCTGCCCTTCAGCAAAAGTATTATCTACACGGCGTTCTTTATGAAAGTGGGAGTGATCTCCATGCGGCTCTTCGACGACATAATCCGGGGCAATATAATCATTGGCTTTACGCTTTGAGCCTTCTACACGCAAAGCAAAGTTTTCACCAATACCTGCTGTCACACCAGCACTTGCCAGTTTTTCGTCACTGCCTGAGTTATAACGTAGACCGACTGTACCTTCCAAACCATCTTCAGGCATTTGAGTCGGGATTTTTTGATCAGTGACATTCACCAACCCACCAACTGTACCGGCACCATAAAGCAACGTAGATGGACCGCGAATCACCTCTACCTGTTTAGCCAGAATCGGATCAACGGTGACAGCATGGTCAGGAGATAAAGTGGATACATCCGCTGTTTCAGAAGCATGTTGTAGCACTTTCACACGTGGACCATCTTGACCACGAATCACCGGACGGCTTGAGCCTGAACCATATTGATTAGAATAAACACCAAGCTCATCTGCCAAGGCATCACCAATGGTGGTGGCGCGTTCAGACAGTGCTTTCTGATCCACGACCTGATCCGCAACCGCGAAATCCGCCGCAGTCTGCACCAATGGATGAGCTTGCACCTGAATAGTGTCCATGGTCTGCACCGGGATAGAAGATGAGGATTGCTCTGCAAATACTGTAGGCGCAACTACAGCAAAAATTGACAATGTTATTAGATTCTTAGGGAAGGACATGACCAAAGCTCAAATTCAGTAATCTGGATGAATGTTATAATATAACATTTCATTGTTTTTGCAATCCTTTACGATACTCAGTGCTATATTTTATTAGAATGTCCTTTGAATATTTTTGATTACATTAAAACATTATCTTTATGCCCTTTACCTTATCGCATGCTGTGCTTGCTCCACCTATTTCATATTTGACTGGGAATAGACTACCTGTTGCTGCGCTGGCAATTGGGAGCATGGTTCCCGATCTGCATCGTCTGTTTACTCATACTAATTCTAATATTACCCATTTATGGTCTTCACTGATTCATCCGGATCTTTGGATCGGTCTGGCTTTTTGTGCCGTCTGGTACCTGATTTACCGGCCCGTGATTTACCGTTTCATCGGTATTCAGCATGATTTAAATATTCACAATATCCTTTCAGCACTAAAATTCATTCTGGTGATGTGTCTGGCACTCATCATTGGTACAGCCACCCATTTAATCTGGGATGGACTGACCCACGTCGATTTTCGAACTTTTGCCTTTCATGATTTTTTAGCCCAACAGTTTCAGCTATTTGGCAACAGTTATCCTTTGCATCGGATTTTACAGATTGGAACCTCAGTGATTGTCTTGCCTTTTATCCTGTGGATGAGCCTGCATTATTATAAAACTCATCAGCAATATCTTGCAGTCAGCCTGAAAATCAAATCGTTTGCCTGGGGCTTATTGCTGCTTTCCATATTTACTGGCTTATTTTCTGTCTGGGATTATACGCGCTATATTTCTACGGAAGTCTGGCAATCGGACCTCTATTATTTTACTGGTCGCTCGATCAATGAATTTAGCCAAGGCTTTTTGATCACGTTCAGTCTGGGCTGTTTATTGTTTTTATTTTTAGACAGAGATCGCAGGATGGGTTAAACAAAGCACTGGCTTTTCCCCTATTCACTTTAAAATGATATTGTTTTTGACCCAAGTTCTTGTGACAACATGCCCAAAGAGGCATAATCCTACCTTTACTCAAAGCGGTACGCTGTTTACGTATTCGCTGACCTTAACCCATATAGTTGGATTTCTAACGCTATGATGCGAACTCATTACTGCGGTTCTTTAACCGAAGCTCAAATTGACCAAACCGTAACATTATGCGGTTGGGTACACCGTCGCCGTGACCACGGTGGTGTAATCTTCCTTGACATGCGTGACCGTGATGGTCTTGTTCAAGTGGTTATTGACCCAGATACTCCTGAAGCATTCGCAACTGCTGATAAAGTACGTTCAGAATTTGTATTAAAAATTACAGGCCGTGTACGTCGCCGTTATGAAGGCACAGAAAATGCCAATATGGTGAGCGGTCAAATCGAAGTCTTGGGTAAAGAAATTGAAGTTCTTGCTCAGTCTGAAACTCCGCCATTCCCTTTGAATGACGAAAACACCAATATTTCTGAAGAAATTCGTTTGAAATACCGTTTCCTGGACATCCGTCGTCCAGAAATGCTAGATCGTTTACGCTTCCGTTCTAAGTTAACCAACCTGATTCGTAACTACTTCGAAGACAATGGTTTCCTAGACGTTGAAACTCCGATCTTAACTCGTGCAACGCCTGAAGGTGCGCGTGACTATTTAGTGCCTAGCCGTGTATCTAACGGTAGCTTCTATGCACTGCCACAATCTCCACAGCTATTCAAACAATTGTTGATGGTGGGCGGTATCGATCGTTACTACCAAATCGCGAAATGTTTCCGTGATGAAGACTTGCGTGCGGATCGTCAGCCAGAATTCACCCAAATCGACGTTGAAACATCGTTCATGAGTGACGATGACATTATGGATTTGATGGAAACTTTAACGATCAAGATGTTCAAAGAACTTCTAAACGTAGAGTTTGATAAATTCCCACGCATGACCTACAACGATGCAATGCGTGACTATGCATCTGACAAACCAGATATGCGTATTCCTTTGAAACTGGTTGACGTTGCAGACTTGATGCAAGACGTTGAGTTCAAAGTATTCGCAGGCCCTGCTAAAGATCCTAAAGGTCGTATCGTTGCGCTTCGCGTACCGGGTGCTGGCTCACTGCCACGTAGTGCAATTGATGAATACACCAAGTTTGTCGGCATCTACGGTGCACGCGGTTTGGCTTACATCAAAGTCAACGAACTTGAAAAAGGTATCGAAGGTCTTCAATCTCCAATCGTGAAATTCATCGAGCCAATCGTGCTTGATCTATTGAAACGTGTTGGCGCTGAAAATGGCGACATCGTATTCTTCGGTGCAGACAAAGCGAAAGTTGTTAACGATGCCATGGGCGCGCTTCGTGTGAAGATCGGTCATGACCTTAAATTATCAACTTGTGAGTGGGCACCACTTTGGGTGGTTGATTTCCCAATGTTCGAAGAAACTGATGATGGCAAATGGACGTCTGTTCACCACCCATTCACGCTTCCAAAATCTAGCGTAGAAGAAGTGAAGAACAACCCAGGTGCTGCATTGTCCGTGGCTTACGATATGGTATTGAACGGTACTGAAATCGGTGGTGGTTCACTACGTATTCACAACCTTGAAATGCAAAAAGCGATCTTTGAAGCGCTTGGTATTGGTGAAGAAGAAGCAGAAGAGAAATTC
>NZ_JBAPXX010000153.1:0-21852 GCF_049284435.1 Acinetobacter sp.
ACCTGCTGGCGCCAGTCTTCGACATAGACATTGCTTGGAGAAAATTCCAGAATGCAGTTGCCAATCGCATGCAACTTGGCTGGTTCCGGCCACTGCACATGATTCTGGTAATTGGCGTAGTCTTTCACTTCCCAGGACAAGAGTTGGCTGGCGCTATCCCAAAGCGTATTGCCAATCCAGCCTTGGCGTTCCTGAACAGCAGTTCCCGTCTGGCTTTTTAAACGAAGATCAATGGTAAAACTGCGCGACTGGAACCAGTACACAATGGTATTTTCATCGGTCAGGCCATTATAAAAACTGATACTTTTACGCCGAAATGCCCCATATAAAAAGCGCGGAATAATCTCTGGCTGAGAAGTCACAGGCTTTAAGTTTTTAATTACTTCAAACAGATTCATGATGCTGTCTCCGCCTGTTCTTCAAGTCCAAAAGAGGAAAGTGGTACAGCATTTTTTAAGACCAGTTCACCGCTAGCAATGCGCTGTTTTAAATATTGAAAGGTCTGAGCGGTCTGATTAAACAGATGCTCACCCCCGATCAGGGCAGAATATTTGGAATTTTCAGTGTGAATCACCGGTTCAATCACGGTGTCATAATTGCAGGCGCAAAACAGCGGGAATGAATAACGTTCTTGCGAGACCTTTTTCACGCGGTGCTTGGTGGCGAGATATTTACCATTCGACAGAATTTCCATCATGTCACCGATATTCATCACCAGGGTATTTTCAATCAGGGGGATGTCGATCCATTCACCCGCTTTATTCAAAACCTGTAAGCCGGGTGCGGTTGGTAACAGCAAGGTAAAGCATTCGTAATCGGTATGTGCGCCAATACCTTCGGCATCTTGCACTTCCGGATTATAGGGATAATGAATCAAGCGTAGCTGACTTGGTGCATCAGTAATTTTGCTTTCAAAAAAGTCCTCACGAACGCCCAATGCCAGTGCAAAAGCAGAAAAAATCTGCTGGCTGATCTCACGCAGATGGCTGTAGTATTGGCTGACAATAGACTTGAAATCCGGATGGTCTGGCCATAAGGTAGGCCCAAGTAAAGGACAGTCTTTTCTTACCCCCTGATAATCATAATTGACATCATAGGCTTCTTTTAAATCATAACTGTTGCCGGCAAACTGTTCTTCGCCAATCGGCACATAGCCACTATGGTTTTTTGATTTTCCAATATAGTGCAGCATTTTGGTGTCCAGATCCTGAGAAAAATAGGACTGGGCCATTTCAATTAGGGCTTTGGCGTAATCAAAATTAAACTGGCTACCTTGCAGATAGAGAAATCCGACTTCTTTACAGGCATGATCCAGAGCATGAGCAACTTCTATACGATCGGTTAAATTCGGACTTTCCAATTTTGAAATATCAACCAGTGGGAGTACATATTGCGCTTGCATGACAATCACCTCTAATGTTGGTCGTCCAACACAGCGATTAAAACCTTCGGGTCGTCCCAAAGGCATTTTGAATAAGATTATTTATTGCTGCTGACCTTGGTCATACGCGGAATGATCGGCAGTTCTGCCAGTGCCGGATCCAGTTCATCTTCTTCAGCATGCACCAGATAATCGACACGTTGTCTTAACTGTTTAAATTCAGGACTAAGCATGACGTCTGGATGGCGTGGACGGGGTAGATCAACTTCGATAATTTCCTTGATTTCACCCGGATTGGCTTTAAGCGCCACAATCCGGTCGGCCAAAAGAATGGCTTCATCCATATCATGGGTCACAAAAATGATGGTGATATCAATGTTTTGCCACAGGTCCATCAGGTGGCGCTGCATTTTTTGCCGGGTATGCGGATCAAGTGCCCCAAAAGGTTCATCCATCAACAGGATTTTCGGTTCATTGACCAAAGCCCGAGCAATCGCGACACGCTGTTTCATCCCGCCAGACAGCTCATGCGGATACTGGTTTTCATACTTTTCCAGACCAATAATATTGATCCATTCACGTGCCTGCGCTTCTGCCGCTGCACTACTTTGGCCTTTCATACGCGGGCCAAACATGACATTTTCCTTGACGGTTTTCCATGGAAACAGGGTATAGCCCTGGAACACCATGCCACGCTCCGGACTTGGACCGGTAATTGGCTGGCCATCCACCAGAATCTCACCACTGCTATAAGGATCCAGACCGGCGACTACACGACTAAAGGTAGACTTTCCGCAACCGGAAGGCCCAATCACACAGATGAACTCACGTTTATGAATTTTCAAATTTAGTGCATTTAAAACCGTACGTTCGGTTTTGCCATGACTAAATTTTTGCGTCAGTTGCTTTGCTTCGAGAATCACCGGACGGCTATAAATCTTGTTAAAGTATTCGCGGGTATTAAATTCAGTGTTTTTCATCAGTTAGCTCCCGGTTTCCATTTAAATAAGCGTTGACCCAGTTTCATTAAAATCACATCACAAAGCAGGCCAATCACACCGATAATCAGGATAGCGGCGAAGACATTGGGAAAGTTTTGATAGCGTGCTTGCTGGGTAATGAACCAGGTAATTCCGGAGGTACTGCCGATCAGTTCAGCCACGATCAGATAAGTCCATGCCCAACCCAGCAGCACTCGCAGATTACGGTAAATTTCTGGCATGGCCGCTGGAATCACCACATGCAACAGGCTTTTCAGTTTATTAGTGCCCAGGGTAAAACCGGCTTCAATCAGGCTGCGATCGACCAGACGTGTGGTATTGGCAATAATCAGGATCTGCTGGAACAGGGTTCCAATCACAATAATGGCAATTTTTGGTGCATCATTAATTCCGAGAATTGCGACTGCCAGTGCACCAAAGGCCGGAGCAGGCAAATAACGGAAAAATTCAACAAAGGGTTCGGTCAGCTGGGAAATTTTATTTGAAAAGCCACATAAAATACCGAGTGGAATACCGACCAAGGAAGAAATAAAGAACGCAGTAAACACTAGTTTGATACTGTGCCACAGACTTTCATGAAACCAGGGTGCATTGGCCTGAGCCGGCTCCGTGGTAAAAGCTGTGATCAGTGCAATCGCAACTTCATGTGGTGCAGGCAGATAAATCGGGTTGACCAGAATACCTTGCGGTGGAGTAAGACCCTGATCTACCGCAGACTGAGCAACAGAAAAAAACAGGTCTTTATCAATACGACTCTCGACCTGTAAATAGGCAACACTACCTGAATCAGTAATCTGGACTTGTGGATGCCAGATAAATGGCAAATAACTGACTGCACACCAAATTAGAATTGGTATTAAAAAAGACCCCAAGCCAAACAGCAATTTATTTCTTTGACTGAGTTCACGTGCAACGTAACTCATAGTGTTGCCCCTCAATATTACAAATTTTATAAAACGTAATACTGAATAAGCAAAATGGATGCCATTTCATCCCAAATCATGAAATGACTCTTAAAAGGATTTATTTTGATAGAAAAAATTAGCAGACAACTCTTAATCATATTCAAGAAGTTAGATCAGAATACAGAGATTTTTAATCATTTTCTGGAAAAATAAACTCAATAAAAAAAGACCTGAAAAATCAGGCCTCTTGATTCAGTAGTATCATTTAGCCAACAATGCCTGCATGCTGGTTGTGTAAGCTATAGATGCACTGCTGCGCAATCTGTTTTTTCTCGGCTGCGGTCATTTCAAGATCTTCCCATTTTTCCATCTGCTGCAAGAGCCAGATAAAATCATCGACTTTCGGTTTAGAACTTTCCCCAACAAAATTCCGGATAATATTCTTGATCTTGTAAAAGTCATAGACATGTCGCTGGGCGGAACATTCAAACTGAATAATCTGATAATCCACCAGCATGTTCCATACGTCTGATAAATCACTGCGCTGCTTTAAATCATTTTGCGCTTTTTGTACTGCCTTGACCAATGCTTGCACGGTGAATGGATGCTGTTCTGCCCATTCCTGGGTCATGGCCAAGACTTTGTCGGCAACTTTCGGAATGATATTCTGGCTCGCGGCAACGATAAAGCTATAGCCTTCAAGTTTGGCCTGAATATTCCAGGGTTCTCCCACGCAAAAGCCATCAAATACCTGTTCCGAGATTCCTTTTACCATAGAAGGCGGTGGAGAGGTCATCAGCTGGATATTTTTGGCCAGTTGTGGATCAGTCAGGTCCAACCATTCTTTTAAGCAGTAATGGTGAATCGAATATTTATAGACATAGGCCAGATTGATGGGATGATGCTGTTGTAGAGCCTGCACCAGTTTCTTTGAGGTGCTTTGTTCATCATCCCCTGGCTGGATGCCGAGTTCATAACACAGATCTTGGCGCAGGCTAATAAAAGCCTGATTTACGCTCAGTACTAGAGGGGTTTGCAAAACCACTTGTAACTGGTCTGTGCCTAGGGCAGCAGCGGGCAACATGGCGGACAGACAATGGGCAGCATCCAGAAAGCCATAAGCCAGACGATCACGCAAACTTGACCAGGAGGCCTCGCGGATTAAATTGATTGTTAAGCCTTGCTCGGCAAAGTAGCCCTGTTTTTCGGCCCAGAGAATGGCGACACAATCAAGTAAAGGAATATAACCAATATTGAGTTCAGTTTTTTCTAATGTGGACATATGCTTTTCCTTATTGGCCCAGTAACAGCTTCTGTGCATCCAGTAAGCGTCTGGCCATTTCACCAATGGTAATCCGGTGACTCATGGCATTTTTACGCAATAAAGCAAAGGCTTGTTCTTCCGTTAAGGCATGTAGCTGGATGAGCAGGGCTTTGGCTTTGTCGATATCTTTACGGTCAATCAGCTTGTCCTGGGTTTCTTTTAAATCGTTCAGCAGCTTTTTATGCTTGCGAAACTGTTCAATTGAAATTTCCAGAATGCTTTCTAATTTGGTGGGATCAATACCATCGACAATATAAGCCGTGATTCCGGCATCAATTGCACTTTTGATGGTGTCTTTATTGGAGTTCTGGGTAAACAGCACGGTGGGAAGTTCATATTGGCTGACACAGCTTTCAATAATATCCCGATGCGGATGATCCATATTCAGCAGGATCACATCCGCATGAATGCCTTTGACATGCACCATATTCAGGTCATTCAGGATTAAACAGGCCACCACCTGAAAATCATGTAAAAGCAGGGATTCCTGGATGAATTGGGCGCGCTCCAGATCATCATCAATAAGAGCAATTCGTAATTTGGACATGGAATATTTTCAAGTAAGGCCTAAGGAATATTCAAGCAGGATTAAAGCAAAAAACATGCCATCAAATCGGTGCATAAAATTTCGTTTTTCTGTTCAATTTAGTGCACAGCTTTGGATATTTCAGCTGATAGCTGATCAAAATGAAGTATTTGGATAGATCATCTGCCTGAAACAAGGCATTTTTCTATTGAAAAAGTTGGCACGGTTTCTGCTTTTATTAAATTGTCAAAGATGACTTTCAATACTAACAACGGCCAACGATGTCCGTTCTGATCGTAATTACATTCTTAAAAAATGTGATTGGTATTTCGTTCAGCACAGGATAAATGACATGGTCAGTTGTTCAGCAATACAAAACGCACAAATGTTTCACCCCTTCCTCCAGCATTACAAAGCGCTGGGTCGCGGTATTTACAACATATTCAATCAGCAGACATATCAATGCCTAGACGTGATATGTGGCTTTTTATCATCTTTAAAAAAACAATAGTTGGAGTGCAGATATGAAAATTCTCATGATTGGGCATGGCATGGTGGGGCATAAATTCATCGAATCTGTACTGGAACAGGCTGGTGATGACATTGAGCTGACCATTTTGGCAGAAGAGCCGCATTTAGCTTATGACCGGGTACATTTGACCGAATATTTCAACGGCAAGTCAGTCAAGGATCTGAGTTTATGTCGTAGTGATTTTGCCGATGCCTATGGCATTGATTTGCGACTTAATACCAAAGCAGTTGAAATTGATCAGCTCAATAAAACAGTCATCACCAGCCAGGGTGATGTGCTGAATTTTGACAAGTTGATTCTGGCTACCGGTTCTTATGCCTTTGTACCACCGATCCCGGGAAATGACCGTCAGAATTGCTTTGTCTATCGCACCATTGAAGATCTGGATGCCATTCGCGCAGCCAGCTTGAATGCAAAAACCGGCGTGGTGATTGGCGGCGGTTTATTAGGGCTTGAAGCAGCGAAGGCTTTGCGAGATCTAAATCTGGAAACCCATGTCGTAGAATTTGCTCCGCGTCTAATGGCGGTTCAGATTGATGATCTGGGGGGGCGGGTACTACGCTCTAAAATTGAAGACCTTGGTGTCAAGGTCCATACTCAAAAGGCCACGTCGAGTATTGAAGATGGTGACAACGCTCAGCATATAATGAAGTTCGGAGATGGTTCGGTACTTGAAACCGATATCATCCTGTTCTCGGCCGGTATTCGTCCACGTGATGAACTGGCGCGCCAGAACGGTCTGCTGATTGGTGAGCGTGGCGGCATCATTATTAATGATTATTGCCAGACCTCACATCCGGACATTTATGCCATTGGTGAATGTGCACTTTGGGACAATAAAATTTATGGTCTGGTTGCACCGGGCTATGACATGGCGCGTATCACGGCGAAACATGTACTGGGCCAAGAGAGCCATGCATTCGCTGGTGCCGATATGAGCACCAAGCTCAAACTAATGGGTGTGGATGTTGCTTCTATTGGTGACGCACATGCCATGTCCCCAGGTGCTTTGAGCTATTTCTATGCTGATGAAGCCGCGCAGGTTTATAAAAAAATCGTGGTGTCAGCAGACAAGACCAAGCTGCTGGGCGCGGTGCTGGTGGGCTGTGCCAAAGAATATAGTGATCTTCTACAAATGATGCTGAATGGTCTGGCTGTACCGGAGCAACCCGAAAGCCTGATCATGCCGGGCTTTGATCAGGCAACTTCCAAGTCAGGTGGCAGTGGCATCGATTTATTGCCTGACAGCGCGACCATCTGTTCCTGTAATAACGTTTCCAAAGCTGATATCTGTTCAGCAATTGATGGCGGTGCAACTTCATTGGGTGCACTGAAAAAATGCACCCAGGCTGCAACGGCGTGCGGTGGCTGTGCGCCACTGGTAACGCAGGTTCTCAAATCTGAATTACAGCGTCAGGGTGTCACGGTGAACAATTACCTGTGCGAACATTTTGCCTATTCGCGTCAGGAACTGTATCACCTGGTACGTGTGCATGAAATCAAGACCTTCTCTGACCTGATTCAGCAACATGGTCATGGGATGGGCTGTGATATCTGTAAACCGACTGTAGCCAATATTCTGGCATCCTGCTGGAATGATTTTGTTCTGAAACCAAGTCATGCCGGTTTGCAGGATAGCAACGACTACTATCTCGGCAATATCCAGAAAGATGGTTCCTATTCGATTGTGCCGCGTGTGGCAGGTGGCGAGATTACCCCGGATGGCCTGATTACCATCGGTCAGATCGCCAAAGATTATGGTCTATATACCAAAATCACAGGCGGACAACGAATTGACATGTTTGGTGCACAGGTACATCAACTGCCTGAAATCTGGGAAAAACTGATTAATGCCGGTTTCGAGTCCGGACATGCCTACGGCAAATCCTTACGTACGGTGAAATCTTGCGTGGGCAGTACCTGGTGCCGTTTTGGAGTCGATGATTCTGTCGGCTTGGCGATTTTCCTGGAGAACCGTTATAAAGGCCTGCGTTCACCACATAAAACCAAAATGGCAGTATCTGGCTGTACCCGTGAATGTGCAGAAGCACAGAGCAAGGATGTCGGTGTCATTGCCACGGAAAAAGGCTGGAATCTATATGTATGCGGAAATGGCGGTATGAAACCGCGCCATGCTGAACTGCTCGCCTCGGATCTGGACACCTCCACCCTGATCAAATATATCGACCGCTTCTCTATGTTCTATATCCAGACGGCAGACCGTCTGCAGCGCACCAGCGTATGGCGTGACAATATGGAAGGTGGGCTGGACTATCTGAAAGATGTCATTGTACATGATTCACTGGGTATTGCTGCTGAACTGGAAAGCCGTATGCAGCATGTGATTGGTACTTATCAGGATGAATGGCGCACCGCGATTGAAGATCCTGAAGTACGCAAACGCTTTAAGACTTTTATCAATGCCAAAGCAGCCGAGCAGAATGACCCGCATATTCAGTTTGCACCTGTACGTGGCCAGATTCGTCCAAAGACAGAAGCTGAACGTGATCTAAACCGTATTCCAGTGGTTGAAGCCTAAATACCATAGTCAGGGAGAATGAAAATGACAATTTTAAAAGACATGAACGAACTGAACTGGTACGAAGTCTGCAATCTGGATGAGATCACCCCGAATACCGGTGTTACAGCCCTGATTGAAGACCAGCAGATTGCAATTTTTCGCGTGGGTCAGGAACAGCGGGTTTATGCACTCAGCAATCAGGATCCGTTTAGTCTGGCCAATGTCATGGCACGTGGCATTCTGGGTGATCTGCAAGGTGAGCGTGTAGTCGCATCCCCAATTTACAAGCAGCATTTCAGTCTGGTCACCGGCCGTTGTCTGGAAGAACAAGACCAGAAATTACTGGTATTTCCAACCCGAATTGAAAATGGCAAAGTTCTGGTGAGTCCAACCGCACAAAAGACTTATATTTCCAGTAATGGTCAAAACACAGAGCGTTTAAAACTGGTACTGGTCGGGAATGGGCTGGCGGGTATGCGCTGTCTGGAAGACTTGCTGGATATGGCGCCAGATCGTTATGACATTACCGTAATTGGGGAAGAACCATGGGGCAATTACAACCGGATCATGTTGTCACCGGTATTGTCTGGTGAGAAAAGCTTTACCGAAATTATGCTGCATTCAGCCGACTGGTATGCCGAAAAAGGCATTCGATTCATCGCTGGAGATGCTGCCATCTCTATCGACCGCTCACGCAAACAGGTTCATACCGGAAAAGGCGAAGTCGTTGCTTATGATCGTCTGATCCTCGCCACTGGTTCCATACCCTTTATACCGCCAATTCCAGGTACTGAACTTGAAGGCGTGATTAGCTTCCGGGATATTCAGGATGTTAACCGCATGCTGGATTACTGCAAAACCAAGCAAAATGCCGTCGTGATTGGAGGTGGGTTGCTGGGCCTTGAAGCAGCTTATGGCTTGAAACAACAGGGGATGAATGTGACTGTGCTACACCTGATGGACCGTATTATGGATCGTCAGCTGGATATGAAAGCCAGTCAAATGCTGAAAAAATCAATTGAAGACAAAGGTATCCGGATCATTACCGAAGCCAGTACCGAAGAGCTGCTCGGTATTGATGGTCACGTGACTCAACTGCGTTTAAAAGACGGGACAATGCTGGATGCCGATTTGGTGGTCTTTGCCGTCGGGATTCGCCCAAATAAAACCCTGGCTGAACAGGCTGGCCTGCGCTGTAATCGTGGGGTGCTGGTGAATGACACCATGCAGACCTATGATCCGAGTATTTATGCGGTGGGTGAATGTATTGAGCATCGTGGCCAGACCTTTGGACTGGTTGAGCCATTATGGGGACAGGCCTTTATCTGTGCGATGCATCTGGCTGAACATGGCCGACTGACCTTTAAGGCACCGACTGTTCCGACCCAGCTCAAGGTCAGCGGATGTGATGTCTTCTCGGCAGGTAATTTTGAACCTCAGGATGATTTTGAAGATATCGTGCTGAATGATGAAAAACGTCAGATTTATAAACGGATTATTATCCAGCAGGACAAGGTCATTGGTGCTGTGCTATTTGGCGATACCGAAGATGGGGCTTGGTATGCAGAACTGATTGCAGGCCAGACACCAATTAGTAATATCCGCAGCAAACTGCTTTTTGGTCGGGATTTTGCATTAAAAAAGGCAGGGTAATCGGATAAATCTCCCCCAACCCCTCTTTGAAAAAGAGGGGAACCTCCCTCCTTTGCTAAAGGAGGGTTGGGGAGGATTAAAGCTTTTGAGACATAGAAAAAATTTAAATCAAACCTGTAAAAGCTAGATATCAGAGATTTGGCGAGAAAATTGAATTTGGATGATTAAGGAGCACAGCAGCAATGAATAGTCTTCCGGTTATGGAACTACATAGCTCTACCGAATCCCAAATAAAAACCACTCAGACGACCTGTCCTTATTGTGGAGTAGGCTGTGGTGTCATCGCGCACGTAAGCCAAACCCCGATGGGTGAAAAGGTTCAGGTTGAAGGCGATGTTCAGCATCCTGCGAACTTAGGCAAGTTGTGTATTAAAGGCAGTCATCTCGCCGATACACTTGGCTTAAAAACCCGGCTTCTGAATCCGATGACAGGTCGAAAAGAACAGCGGCAAATAAGCACTTGGGATCATGCCATTTCAAGTATTGCCAATAAATTTCAGCAATGTATTGATCAGTATGGACGCGACAGCATCGCCTTTTATGTCTCCGGCCAGCTTTTGACTGAAGACTATTATGTGGTGAACAAGTTTGTAAAAGGCTATCTCGGTACTGCCAATATTGATACCAATTCAAGGCTGTGCATGTCATCTGCTGTGGCAGCACATAAACGGGCTTTTGGCGAAGACCTAGTGCCGGCCAGCTACACAGATTTTGAGCAGACAGAAATGGTGGTTTTGGTGGGGTCCAATACTGCCTGGTGCCATCCGGTACTTTATCAGCGCATCATGAAAGCCAAGGAAGAGCGGGATTTATTTGTGGTGGTGATTGACCCACGTTTTACCGCAACCTGTGAAGCGGCAGATTTACACTTACCCATTTTACCAGGTCAGGATGTTGCGCTGTTTAATGGCTTGTTGCAATATCTTCAGCAAAATGGCTATGCCGATCTAGATTTTGTTACGCAACATACTCAAGGTCTGGAGCAGGTGCTTGCCAGCAGCTCGACAGAGTCATCGATTGAAAGCGTGGCTCAACGAACCGGTATTGCTATTGAAAAATTAACCTTATTTTTTCAGAAATTTGCCCAGACCGAAAAAATCATGAGCCTGTTTTCCATGGGCGTAAACCAATCCTCTCAAGGAGTAGACAAGGCCAATAGCATTATCAATTGTCATTTATTGACAGGAAAAATAGGCAAACCCGGTTCGGCACCTTTTTCCATGACCGGACAACCGAATGCGATGGGCGGTCGGGAGGTCGGTGGGCTGGCCAATATGCTGGCCAGTCATCTGGATTTGGATAATCCGCAGCATCAGCAACTGGTGCAGGATTTCTGGCAAAGCCCGGTCATCGCGCGGCAGCCCGGATTAAAAGCAGTAGATTTATTTCAAGCGGTGGAAAGTGGGAAAATCAAGGCCATCTGGATTATGGCCACCAATCCGATCGTAAGTTTGCCTGATGCAGATCAGGTCAAACGCGCTCTGGAGAAGTGTGAATTTGTGGTGGTTTCCGATATTTGTCTCGACACCGATACCACGCAATATGCCGATGTACTGTTACCGGCACTGGGTTGGGGCGAAAAAGATGGCACAGTCACCAATTCGGAGCGACGTATTTCACGGCAAAAGGCTTTTTTGCCGGCTCCGGGTGAAGCTAAAGCAGACTGGTGGGCCATTTCTCGGGTGGCTCAGGTCTTAGGTTTTCGCGGTTTTGACTTTAACAATAGCCATGACATTTTTCTGGAACATGCCCGTTTATCTGCCTATCAGAATAGTTCGCTTTCGCAACGTGAAGATACCCCCAATTTTCGCTATTTCAACCTGCAAGGTTTAACTCATCTCGGTTTTGCGGAATATCAGAATCTGACACCGATCCAGTGGCCGGTCTGGGATAAGCAAGAAGTTCATCAGGTTGGTCAATTATTTAGCCAAGGCCAGTTTAGTCATACTGATGGCAAGGCCAGATTGGTGCCAACGGTTGCAGCCGATCCGGTACATGCTATTTCTGCTGAATATCCGCTGATCCTGAATACAGGTCGGATTCGCGATCAATGGCACACCATGAGCCGTACCGGATTATCTGCCAGTTTATCCCAGCATCGTGCCGAGCCTTATTGTGAGCTGCATCCGCAAGACGGGCTGAAATATGGCCTGAAAGATGCTGAGCTGGTCGAGGTGAAATCCGCTTGGGGAAGTTGTGTGCTCCGTGTGCAATTTTCACAAAATATGCGACGTGGCGAGATTTTTGCACCGATACACTGGAACGACCAATTTGCGTCCGATGCGCGGATTGGCAAAGTGGTGAATCCGGTAGTTGACCCGATTTCCGGCGAGCCAGAATTTAAGCATACTCCGGTGATGATCCAGCCATTTTATACCCAGTGGCAGGGTGTGCTGTATGTACGGGAAGGCTTTGAACAACAGATCCAGACCATGATTGAAAATACGGTGTGGTGGAGCAAAATTCAAACCACTCAGGCCATCCGTTATGAACTGGCAGACCGGCGCCGTTTTTCTGAGATCACCGGGCAGATCAAGAGCCTGTTAGCCTTTGATGATGAAAGCTTTGAATGGCTGAACCTCGAAGATCAAACGACGCATATCAGTCATAGTGTGGTGCTTCAGGATGGCCAGTTAATTGCCAGTTTTTATATCGCACCGGCGGCGCTATTGCCAGATCGTAACTGGGCGGCAGGCCTGTTTAGACGTGAACGTCTGAGTGCATTGCATCGTAAAGCATTGCTGGCAGGTCAGGCCATGTCGATGGGAAATAGTGAAGGGCCATTGGTCTGTAGCTGTTTTAAGGTCGGTAAGAATCGAATTATTCAAACCATTACAGATAAAAATATCACGCATGAAAAACAGGTAACCGCATGTCTGAAAGCCGGAGGAAATTGTGGTTCATGCTTGCCAGAAATTAGAGGCCTGATTAAGGCCTGCCAGACGGAGTGCATAGAATGAAAAGAAGAGTGATGAAACCGGTGTCCTATCCAAAAACCGAAGTGGTGATTCTGGCCGGCGGTTTAGCGCGGCGCATGAATGGCATCAATAAATTACTGCACAAATTTGATGATGAAATCCAGCTCATTAAAATTCATCAGCAGCTGAAGTCCCGGGCAAGCAAAGTCTGGGTCAATAGCCACCGGGATCACTCTATTTATAAGCGGATGATTCCTTCGATCGACTTTTATCAGGATGACGAGCCCGGTTTTCAGGGACCATTGATGGGTATGAAAAGTGCCTGGTCACATGTGCAATCTGATTATGTGTTGTTTGTGCCTTGTGATGTGACCTATATTCCCAAAAAGGTCATTTCACGTTTACATCAGGCCCTGCAACGACACCCTTTATGTGAAGTAGCGGTGGTTGAAATAAATGAAAAGGCATTGTTTCCATTCTGTCTGATGAAACGCAGCAGCTTACCCACTCTTATCCAACATCTTGAACAGGATCAGCGTAGTTTAAAACTCTGTTTTTCTGATTTGCACATGCAGCGGGCAAGCTTTAAAAATCGTGCCCTGTTTTTTCACAGTATTAATTCATTTGATGAGCTACAGCAGCATCAACAGCTTAACTTTCTCTAGCGTTTAAAATGTTAAAAGCCGAATTATCATATTCTGGCTCACCAAAATATTGCTTTTTTTATTTTTCGAGCAAACTTTCGGACTAAAAAAGAACAAATATTATCCATTAATATTAATTAAAAATAAATTTGTGCAAAGTTGGAACACTTATTGCTCATTCATTGTGAAGAAATAGGGCAGTAAATCAAGACTGTTAAATAACCGTGCAGATCTCATCATGGACCGCAGCAATGAACAGCACGACAGCTTTAGCACCTCACAGTATCTTTCAGGATCAGTTTGGACGCCAGAAACGTAAGTTGCGGATCTCGGTGACTGACCGCTGTAATTTCAAATGCAGCTATTGTATGCCTGAACATCCGGAATGGATGAATAAAAAAGATTTGCTCAGTTTTGAAGCCCTGTATGCTTTTTGCGAGTTTATGGTGCGACACGGGATTGAGCAGATCCGGGTGACGGGGGGCGAACCGTTGATGCGTCAAGGTATTGTTCATTTTATTGCCCGTTTACAGACGCTGAAAGCTATTGGCCTGAAACGTATTTCCATGACCAGTAATGGCCATTATTTAAAAGATTATGCCCAGGCGCTTAAACAGGCAGGACTGGACGATCTGAATATCAGTCTGGACAGTCTTGATCCAAAGCAGTTTCAGCAACTGACCCAAAAACAGTTACAGCCTGTACTTCAAGGCATTTCTGCCGCGCAGCAGGCAGGGTTGTCCGTCAAGATCAATAGTGTGCTGATCAAAGGCATCAATGACAATCAGATTATTCCTCTGGTGAAATGGGCACAGCATCAGGCTGTAGAACTGCGTTTTATTGAGTTTATGCCCCTCGATGGCGATCAGAAATGGAATCCGTCTGATGTCATCAGTGAGCAAGATATCCTGGATCAACTGAAAACCGAATTTGATGTCCAGATATCTCAAGGTCAAGGTGCTAATCCAGCCCGTGGCTATCTGGTCAATGGGCAGCCTTTGGGGATTATTTCCACCATTACCCATTCATTTTGCGGTGATTGTGATCGCCTGCGCCTCAATGCTCAAGGTGAATTTTATAACTGTTTATTTGCCAGACAAGGCCTGAACCTTAAAGCAGATATCGAACAACTGGCGCTGGATCATTTCGCCACACAGACATTTCAGCACAAGCTCCACGCTTATATCTGGCATAAAGAAGCCGGTTTTCATGCGATCCAGCAATCACCAATACAAAAGCCGATCCGAAAAATCAGCATGCACAGCATTGGAGGATAAATATGTCACTCACTCGGCAAAAATTAATTCATATCAAAATAGAAGCCTTCGGTGCGATTGAACGTCAACTTCCTGCAGATTTGAGTTTGCAATGCGAATCTGAAATTCAGGTTTCTGCAGTCCTGAACCAGTTGCTATCCCTCTATCCTGATATACAGCCCATGCTGGAACGCTGCGCCTGTGCAATCGGTGAAGACATTATTTCCAGACAGAATGTTTTAAATCGGGACAGTACGCTGGTGCTGTTATCGCCGGTAGCAGGAGGCTGAGATGCAACTCAAACTACTAAAACAATTTGCCCGAATCCAGCAGACTGCTTTTAGGATCGAGGATTTTGATGGTATTCAGCATTTTCCGGAATGTGGTGGAATCGGCATCTTTGTCGGAACAGTACGTAACCATCATCAGGGGAAATCTGTGCGTGCCCTGAAATATACTGCCTATGCGCCTGTGGCTGAAAAAATGATTCGTGAAATTGAACAGCAGATCCAGACCAAATACCAAATGTCTTATGTGCGGGTGGTGCATCGAACTGGAGAACTGGGGATTGGGGAAACAGCCATCATTGCTATGGCTTATGCGGCCCATCGTCGTGAGGCCTTTGCTGCCTGTGAGGAAGCTGTGGAACGGGTGAAGCATGAAGTTCCGGTCTGGAAAGAAGAATTTTATACGGATGGTAGCAGTCAATATATCGAAGGCTGTTGTATCCGAAAAGATCATGGACCTGAAACTAATCACTCTCATCATGTAGAAGATGCGGATTGTCACCATCACCATGTAGCACACGCTTGCCAATCACCATCTAATTAAATGCGTCCAATGAGGACGCATAACGTGAATTACTTTAAACAGATTTTAAAATTAGCACAGGACGAATCATGAAAAATGTAGGGATGAAAGCAGAAAGTTACCGTACAGCAATTGCCACAGGAATCCTGCATGCACCGCCACATTGCATTGAGTTACTGCGTAATGGCAATACTGAAAAAGGTGATGCCCTGAAAACAGCACGTATTGCCGGCATTATGGGTGCAAAACGGACCGATGAGCTGATTCCACTATGCCATCCATTACCGATTTATCGTGCCGATGTGGAATATGAACTGTTTGATGCGCATGTCGAAATTATTGCTACCGTTGAAACCATTGGACCAACCGGTGTGGAAATGGAAGCTTTGACAGCGGTCAGTCTGGCAGGTCTGACCTTGTATGACATGCTGAAACCGCATTGTGAACCTGAAGATTTGTCGCTGGATCAGTGCAAGTTGCAGCAGAAAAAAGGTGGTAAATCACATTTTACCCGCGTACTTAAAGAGAGTCTGTCTGCTTCAGTTATTGTATTGTCCGATACGGTTGCAGCAGGCAAAAAGCCGGACACTGCCGGGCAAAACGTACTGAAAATTTTGCAAGAGGCTAATTTTGACTCTATCAATTATCAGGTCATTCCCGATAGCCCAGAACAGCTCTTGACCCTGATTGAACAGCAAAAAAATCAGTATCCGCTGATTCTAACTGTGGGGGGCACTGGCTTGGGTCCTAAAGACCTGACGGTCGAAACCCTGCAACCTTTGCTGCAACGGGAAATTCCCGGCTTGATGGAAGTTTCACGTAGTTTTGGGCAAAAACGTACACCTTATGCGGCATTAAGTCGTGGCGTGGCTGGCTATATTGAGAACAGTCTGGTGATGACCTTGCCGGGAAGTCGGCAGGGTGCGAAAGAATCCCTGATCGCGGTACTTCCGGCTTTGGTGCACTTGTTTGATGTACAAAAAAATATTCCACATGCGGGAGGCTATCAATGAATCAGGCACTATCGCATTCAGCCTGCGGTGCTGAGCCGGGACTGATTTCTGTTGATCAGGCACTGCAGATGTTACTAGAGCAGACGCATGTCTTGGCAATTGAAAGCCTGCCGCTTACTCAGGCTCTGAATCGCTATCTGGCAGAAGCGATTGATTCGGCCATTCCATTGCCGCTGTTTTCACAAAGTGCTGTAGATGGCTATGCGCTTTGTAGTCCAGAAAATGTTAGTGCTCACAGCACTTTTGAACTAATTGGAGAGATTCGGGCAGGGCAAAGCACTGAAATTGAACTGCGACCAGGTCAGGCGGTCCGGATTTTTACCGGTGCCAAGATTCCAGTAGGAACTACAACGGTCGCCCGTCAGGAAATTGTCGAATGCCATGCCAATCAAATCCTCATCACAACAGACTTAAAACCCCATGCGGATATACGTGATGCAGGCGAGGAAATTGCACAAGGGCAGCGTCTGGCAGATGTAGGACAAAAACTGCATGTGGGTGCAATTGCAGCTTTAAGTATGGCAGGCCTGAAGCAGGTTTTAGTCTATCGTTATCCTAAAATTGCTGTTGTGATTACTGGAGATGAAGTAGCTTCTAGCATTGAAGACCTGAATTGCGGAAAAATCTTTGATGCCAATGCACCACTGATTCAGGCCTGGTTTCAATCACAGGGACAAGAGGTTGATATTTTGCATGTGCCAGATTGTGAGTCCGAACTGCAAGTATTAATGCATCGTCTTAAACACCAATACGATGTCATCTTGACCACAGGCGGGGTTTCGGTAGGTGATTATGATTTTATTCGCCCTGTTGCCTTGAATCAGGGTTTTGAGCAGATTTTCTGGAAAGTGAAGCAGAAGCCCGGAAAACCGATGTTATTTGCTAAGTATCGTCGAGATGATCAAGGTTACTGTTATATCTTGGGTTTACCGGGGAATCCGGCTGCCGTGTATGTCGGGATGCAAATCTATACGGCAACTTTACTGAATGCCTTACAAGGGAAAAAGCAGTCGCCTGCATGGCTCAGTGCGGTCATGACGCATGATTTAAAAGCGGATGCACGTGAACGCTTTTTAAGAATGGCTGCCGAATTTGATCAGGGCACTTTAAAGCTCAAGAGCCTGGCAAAACAACAGTCACATATGTTGAGTAATCTGATGCAGGCCAACTGTCTGGTGCGCATTCCGGCCGGAACAGAAATCCAAGCCGGGCAAGTGGTACAGGGTTTGCTGATTTGAAATGCCTGTCGCAATTCTCAACATTTGAACCACGCAGAATGAGAAAGATGAATTTATTCAAAGTTCTACTCACTGGCATGCTATTGACTAGCTCCATGCTGCATGCCGAGACAGTTAAAATATATGCTGCAGCCAGCCTGACCAATGCAATTACTGATATTTCTAGATTATATGAGCAACAGCATCGGGACATCCAGATCGTTCCGGTTTTTGCTGCATCTTCAGTATTGGCGAAACAAATTGCGGCGGGAGCCAGCAGTGATCTGTTTTTCTCTGCAGACCTGGACTGGATGAATGATCTGATCAAGAAACAAAAAATCCAGGTGGGGCAGAGTAAACCTTTGCTCTTGAATGAACTGGTATTGATTAGTCCTGTTCAGCAAAAAAATCATTTTAAAATGTCAGCCGACTTTAATTTTGCTAAGGCCTTTCAGGGTTATTTATGTACCGGGCAAATGGAATCGGTACCTGCTGGAAAATATGCCAAGCAAAGCTTAACCCGGCTGGGCTGGTTGAATCCGCTTCGGGGCAGAATAGTCGGTACGGATAGTGTCCGTGCAACCTTGGCCTTTATAGAACGTGGCGAATGTCAGGTCGGCATTGTGTATAGGACCGATGCCTTAATGAGTAAAAAAGTCAGAATTTCGGGAGTATTTCCAGCCAGTTCGCATCGTCCGATTGTGTATCCACTCGCTTTAACCCGGCAAGGTCAGAAAAATCAGGCAGCAATTCAGTTTTCTGAATTTATCCAGACGAGCGCACAGGCCAGACAAATTTTCCAGAAATATGGTTTTAAGCTCAAGGCTCCATGACTGATGATGCTCACACCAGAAGAACTGAGTGCCTTGATGCTTTCAGCCAAAGTGGCGGGCTTTGCCACAGCGGTGTGCTTGCCGTTTGCCATTGCCGTAGCATGGCTGCTGGCACGTTATGAATTTAGAGCCAAATTTCTCGTAGAGGCGATATTGCAGATGCCTATGGTGCTACCGCCCGTAGTACTGGGCTATCTTCTGCTCCTGCTGTTTGGCCATCAGGGGATGCTGGGACAATATCTGCATGCATGGGGAATTCAACTGGTATTTAACTGGAAAGGTGCGGTACTGGCAGCAATCATTGTGGCATTTCCTTTAATGGTTCAACCAATTCGCTTGTCTTTTCAAATGATCAACCGGCAATTAGAACAGGTGGCAGGATCTCTGGGCGCTGCACCATGGCGGGTATTCTGTAGCATTAGCCTACCTCTGGCTTTGCCTGGAATTTTAATCGGCAGCATTTTATGTTTCAGTCGCAGTCTGGGAGAATTTGGTGCCACCATTACCTTTATTGGTAATATTCCAGAAGAAACCCGCACGATTCCCATCGCTATTTATAGCCTGTTGCAACAGCCTGATGGAGAAAGCATGGCTATGCGTCTGGTCATATTATCTCTGATTCTGGCTTTTTCAGCCTTGATTGCAAATTACTGGATCATGCAGAAGTATCAACGTAAATTGGAAGCTTAAGATGCTAAAGTGTGATTTTCAGTTTAATTACGCAAATTTCCAGCTACAGGCCAATCTGGATATGCAGACGCAATTGATTGGTATTGTGGGAGCATCAGGAAGTGGAAAAAGCACTTTTTTAAAAAATATTGCAGGGCTATTAAAACCATCACAAGGCTTTATTTATTTTCAGCAAAAAATATTATTTGATCATCAGCAGAAGCTGAATATTCCTGTTCATCAAAGAAAAATTGCCCTGATTTTTCAGCAAGCCTTACTGTTTCCGCATCTGAATGTCATGCAGAATTTGAAATATGCAGAACAGCTAAACATAAAAAATAAAGGTCAGCAGAAATTTCTTTTTGAAGACATCGTTGAGCTACTTGAATTAAAGTCTCTGCTTCGGCATCGGGCGCATCAACTTTCTGGTGGACAGGCACAGCGCGTTTCTATTGGACGTGCACTTTTATCTTCTCCCGATCTATTACTTTTGGATGAACCTTTAAATGGACTGGATCAAAAGCTGAAAAACCAGATTTTACCCTTTCTGAAAATTGTGATTAATCAAACAAACTTACCCATGATTTATGTGACTCATCATGTAGATGAAGTGGCGTATTTACAGGCACAGCTGCTGCATTTTGAAAAGGGAAAAATTATTTGATCCAGCACTGCACCGATTTAAACCAGCAATGACTCCGAGCAGGTCATCCTCTCACTGTTTTTCTAATAATGCTTCAGAAGATATCTATTTTTCTCTCTATTTTTAAAAAATAAAAGTCTAATTCAAGAGTTTGAATATAAATTATTTTATATAAAACAATATCTTATTTTATTTTTAAAATAATCTGGCATGACCTATGCATATATCTGCTTAAAGTCAAAGAAGACTCTACATTTGTATGACGGCCAATGACGTCCGTTCTGATCGTTACTGATATGCCTCGGCATCACAGTGACTTAAATACGTTCAGTTCTGGTAAGGAAAATGGCTATGTCTTCAAATACAAGTCTCAATAAAGCAACAAAAATAAGTCTATTTAACTTCAGTACTTCAGCGATGCGGGCCTTCCATATGAGTTGGCTCGCTTTTTTTGTCTGTTTTTTTGCATGGTTTGCCTGTGCTCCCTTAATGCCCGTTATTGCCGGTGAATTCAGCCTGACCAAAGAGCAGATCGCCAATATCAATATTGCCGCAGTCGCCATTACAATTCTGGTGCGTCTGATCGTGGGGCCGCTGTGTGACAAGTACGGTCCGCGTAAAACCTATACCGCCTTACTGATTATTGGCAGTATTCCGGTGTTTGGTGTGGCGTCGGCCAACAGTTATGAATCTTTCTTGTTTTTCCGTTTATTGATTGGCGCAATCGGTGCCAGTTTTGTTATCACCCAATATCATACCAGTATCATGTTTGCGCCAAATGTCGTGGGAACTGCAAATGCGACTACAGCAGGTTGGGGTAATGCCGGTGGCGGTGCGACTCAAGCCTTGATGCCTTTAATGCTAGCTGCTTTGGTCATGTTCGGTATTGAGCAGGCGATGGGATGGAGAATTGCACTTCTGGTTCCAGGTATTTTGATGATTGTTGTCGGTGTACTGTACTGGAAATTCACCCAGGACTGTCCACAAGGCAATTTTAAAGAACTCCGTGCACAAGGCATCTCAGTCGGTAGCGATAAAAAAGGCGGCCTTGCGATCTTAATGCATGCCGCGCGTAACTACCGCGTCTGGATTCTGTTTGGTGCTTACGCAGCCTGTTTTGGTATTGAAATTTTTATCCATAATATTATTGCCTTGTACTTTGTCGACAACTTCCAGTTTGGTCTAAAAGAAGCGGGGATGGCTGCCGGAATTTTTGGTTTACTGGCGTTGTTTGCCCGTGCCTTGGGTGGCATTGTTTCGGATAAAGTCGCCATTCAAAAAGGTTTGGATGGTCGAACCAAAGTCTTGTTTGCCTTGATCATGCTGGAAGGTCTGTTTCTTATTCTGTTTTCGCAAATGAACAGCGCGACCTTGGCTATTATGGCGATGACCATCTTTGCCTTGTTTACTCATATGGCATGTGGCGCTACCTATGCACTGGTGCCTTTTATCGACCGTGATGCCTTGGGTGGTGTGGCTGGTATTATTGGAGCAGGTGGGAATGTCGGCGCAGTTGCTGCGGGGTTCCTGTTAAAAGGGATGCTGGATATTCAAACTACTCTGATGGTACTGGGTGGCTTGGTGGTGATTGCTGCAAGTTGTGTGTTGATGATCCGTTTCTCTGTCGAGCATAAAGAAAAAGAACAGCTTTTATATGAACAGGCCGTGACTGAACGTCATCTGGCGGAAGCACAGCAATAACGCTACATTCCTGATTTAAAATGAATCGATAAAAAGGATAGCAATATCCTTTTTGTTGTTTTGGTGGGCTAAATAATAAAATGATGAACTATATATTCATGATGGGAAATTATCATTTAAAAAGGACAGGATGATTGAATTAATCGGATAAACAATAAAAGTATTTATAGTTTATATGGGCTTTGTTGCACAAAGATTTAAAGATTAGATTTACCCTAAGCGACTCAGGTTTAAGTGACAACTTGGGTATGAGGTCGGCCTAATTCCGTAAATATATTTAATACGGCTACACGAGCATGAATCTC
>NZ_JBAPXX010000154.1:0-1699 GCF_049284435.1 Acinetobacter sp.
ATACTGTCGGGTGAACTCAGACCTGGGCGTTCACCGATCAGCATCACCAACATTTTGGCGTTTAGAATCTGCGCGACTTCATCACCCAATGCCACACGACTTCCCGTTGCAATGACCAGAGGTGCGATAGACCAACCTTCATTGATGCAAGACTGGTGTAATTCTGCAATAAAATGTGGCGCATTATCTTCAATGGCACGTGCAGATAAACCATCACCCGTCACAATCACCACATCATATTTTGCTTGATGTTGCTGTTGATATTGTTTTAATAACTGTCTGGATGCTTCTGACAGTTCCCGACCTAAATCTGGGCGTTTTAGGTAAGTATCTTTATCTTCTGCACAACTGGAAATATGCAAAATATCGGTGTTCAGTTTTGCCAATTGCTCTCCTAAGGCTTGAACATCAAGTACTTTTAAAACGGCATCTTTGGCCTGCGCGTGTGCAAGCTGGAATTCCAACGATGGTTTAGTCGGTAAACTGCCACCAACTCGCCCTAATGCAATACGGGCATCGGTAAACTGTTTCAGTTGTTCCCATGCATTTTGCTTCAACTCTGGCTGAAATTGAATATCGTATTGAACTTTGATCTCCATCTCCTGAGCTTAAGAAATGATTAAACGGGAAAACTTTTCCGGCCGCTGGCTTGGCCATTGCAGTTGTGATGCCTGCTGTTTCAAAATTCCCTGTTGCTCCAGCCAAGTTGCAAACTCGGGTGCAGGCTGGAAACCTAATAATTGGCGAATATATAAAGCATCATGAAAAGAGGTGGTTTGATAATTCAGCATCACATCATCCGAACCAGGAATGCCCATAATGAAATTAATTCCGGCATTGGCCAGCAGAGTTAATAGTACATCCATATCATCCTGATCGGCATCGGCATGGTTGGTATAGCAAATATCACAGCCCATCGGCAGACCCAGTAATTTGCCACAGAAGTGATCCTCCAGCCCTGCCCGAATAATCTGTTTACCGTTATATAAATATTCAGGCCCGATAAAACCGACCACGGTATTAACCAAAAAAGGATGATATTTTCGAGCCACAGCATAGGCACGGGCTTCCATGGTTTGTTGATCTACCCCATGATGGGCATTACTGGATAATGCACTGCCCTGTCCGGTTTCAAAATACATCACGTTCTGACCCAGTGTACCCCGCTTTAAACTTAAAGCAGCTTCATAGCCTTCCTGCAACATGGCTAAATCAATCCCGAAAGCGCTATTGGCGGCTTGTGAACCGGCTATCGACTGAAACATTAAATCGACTGGCACATTTTTATTGACCAGCTCTATGCCAGAACTGACATGAGTCAAGACACAGGACTGCGTCGGTATCTCATATTCATGAATAATATGATCCAGCAGTTTCAAGAGTTCTGAAAGATTCTGCAGATTATCGGTAGCCGGATTAATACCTATCACCGCGTCACCATTGCCATACATCAAACCATCTAAAATACTGGCGGAAATCCCGAGTAAATCATCGGTGGGATGATTCGGTTGTAATCGTGTAGAGAGCCGTCCTTCCAAGCCAATGGTGTTACGAAATTGGGTGATCACCCTGCATTTCTTTGCGACCAGAATCAAGTCCTGATTACGCATAATCTTGCTCACTGCAGCCACCATTTCAGGCATCAGCCCAGCTTGTAAATGTTGTAATTTTTCTGTGCTGGCATCTTCACTGAGTAGCC
>NZ_JBAPXX010000155.1:0-2337 GCF_049284435.1 Acinetobacter sp.
AGATTCATGCTCGTGTAGCCGTATTAAATATATTTACGGAATTAGGCCGACCTCATACCCAAGTTGTCACTTAAACCTGAGTCGCTTAGGGTAAATCTAATCTTTAAATCTTTGTGCAACAAAGCCAAATGACACTAAAAATGCACATTCTCTGATGGATGAATGGGAGAAGCGTATGTTGCAAAATCCAACTATTTGGGATCAGATTATTTTACAAAACTTGGTTGATGAGTGGCATGATGCAGGCCTTATTACATTAAAAAAGCTACCACCAAACTATACATTTATTTTTGATACATCTCGTAATTTATATGGGGATAAGATTCAACCTAGTATTGAACAATTACAAGCAAGTAGAGATAAGCGTTGGATACAGAAATATGAGCAAAGAAATTCAATTTATCAATGGATAATGCGTTCTTCTCTACTGTCAAAAAGTACTAAAAAGATTGTTAAACGACATAATGAAGTTAATGCACGAACAACAAAGTTAGGAATCGATATTAAGTTAACTTTAAGTGATTTAATTGAATAATTAAAATTTATTGATAAATATTACTTTCATTAATTATTTTCCTAAACCTCTTATACCCCCACAAATACTGCTCTGGAGCGACATTAATCATGCGCTCCATTTCTTTATTTAGGGTATCAACGGAAAGCTGTAAATTTTTCGACAAAATATCACTGGAAATTTCAGTCACGTAAATATCATAACCCGATAAATCTTCACGTCTTAAACAACTAAGCCCAATTACAGAGCATTGTGTTTTAGCCGCAAGTTTGGAAAGCAGAGTCGAAGATAAGGCATTTTGACCATAAAAATAAGAATAGATTCCACCAGACTCTTTTGGGACATGATCCGGTAAAATTGCAGAAAAACCACCCTGTTTTAAATGTTTAAATACAGCACGTACACCAGAATCATCTGTAGGGACCAGGGTGGCATTCAGGCGTTGCCGAGCTTCAAGCATAAACCGGTCAATATCCTGATTCTTGCTGGGCTTATACATAATCACAGGGGAGGTGTGCTGATTGATCCAGACATTCAACAGTTCCCACGTACCAAAATGGGGAACTACAGCCAAGCAGCCCTGAGGATTTTGCAAAGCTTGGATAAATAGATCTGCACCTTGTACATCTCGCATTAAAGACAACGCGTATTCAGGAGATGAACCCCAAATTTTGACTGATTCTGCATAGGTCATGCACTGACTTTTCAGGCTGCGTTTAGTCAAATCTGCTCGTTCAGATTCAGAAAGTTCAGGATAAGCAGAGGCCAGATTAATCTCAGTCACTCGGCGTGCAGAAGAATGGCTGAGATACAAAAGAGATCCAGCCAGTTGCGCAAGATTTTGAATGAATCTTAATGGAAGCTTGGAGAAATTTTTGAGTAGGGTGTACATGGTATCCAGATGGTCAGATTATAGGTCTTTGTCCGGATTGCCCTTCAGCACCATATAAATCAAACCTACAAAAATCAGCAGGGCGCCTAAAATACTGCTCAGACAAAAATACACAATACGGTCATTGGTATCGAGATTGAACAGATTGTTGGCAAGGATATAGCGCATGAACAGCCATTGAACCACTGAAAATACAATAAGCATAATGCTGCGATTACGAACTGCAGGACGCATAGCCATTGCTAATTACCTTAGATTAAAAACTGCCGCTATTATGCCACTGTTCCAGATACGACTCAATCTTACAAAAAAGCCCCGCACGAGACAGGGCTTTTTCAGTTAAAACGTCAAGAAATTATTCTTGAGATTCAGCTTTTGGTTTTTCACGTAAGCGAATACCAAGGTCACGCAGTTGGTTTGATTCAACTAGAGCAGGTGCTTGCGTTAATGGACATTCAGCAGTTTTTGTTTTCGGGAACGCAATGACATCACGAATAGAAGCACCACCAGTCATGAGCATCACAAGACGGTCAAGACCAAATGCCAAACCACCATGCGGAGGAGCACCGTAACGTAATGCATTTAATAAGAAGCTGAATTTCTCTTCTGCTTCTTCTTCACCAATACCAAGCGCTTCAAAGATCGCTTTTTGCATTTCAAGGTTGTGAATACGCAGTGAACCACCACCGACTTCAGTACCGTTCAATACCATATCGTAAGCAACAGAAAGAGCAGCGCCTGGATTGTTTTTCACTTCTTCTACGCTAGATTTTGGCAGCGTGAATGGGTGGTGAACAGACGTCCATTTGCCATCATCTGTTTCTTCAAACATTGGGAAGTCAACCACCCAAAGTGGAGCCCACTCGCAAGTCGACATTTTCAAGTCATGCCCAACTTTAATACGTAAAGCACCCATGGCATCGTTCACAAC
>NZ_JBAPXX010000156.1:0-8832 GCF_049284435.1 Acinetobacter sp.
CCTGCGCCGTTCAGGCATTCGCCCGATTGAGAGTCTGCAAAAACTGGGCTTGCTGGATCTGCCTAAAACCTTGTTGGCACATTGTGTCTGGGCAGATGCAAATGAAATTCAGATTTTAAGGCGACATGCGGTCGGTGTAGCCCATAACCCGATTTCCAATATGAAATTGGCCTCCGGTGCTGCGCCTGTTGTTGAAATGCTACGTCAAGGTGTTGCGGTAGGTTTGGGTACTGATGGAGAAAAAGAAAACAATAATCTGGATCTATTTGAAGAAATGAAAACGGCGTCATTACTGGCTAAATTTTCTTCGCTGGATGCAGCTGCACTGGATGCCTGGTCAGTCTGCCAAATGGCTACGATTACAGGGGCAAAAGCCTTGGGTATGCAAGATGAAATTGGTTCATTGGAAGTCAGTAAGCAGGCTGACCTGATTGCAGTGAAATTGGATACACCGCGGATGACGCCGTTAATTGATCAAGGAAAATTATTTAATTTGCATACCAATTTAGTGCATGCGGTTCAAGGTCAAGATGTCGTGATGACGATGGTGGCAGGACAGATTGTGGTTGAAAATGGTCGCTTGATAAATGCCGATTTACAGGCTTTAATTGATCAAGTCAATCAGGCGGCGCCACGCTTGTTTGAGCGTCGTGATCAGTGGTTTGCAAATCAGGGGCAAACGATGAATGAATTACAGCGGGAAGAATTTTAAGATTTACGTGGATGTTGAGGTTATCCATTGATAATAGGGCGACCTCAGAGGCCCAATTCTCATCTGCACTTATCAAGAGTTTGAACTTTGAATGAACTAATATTATGTGCATATCTAGGTGATTACACTTGGGTGCTGAGAAATAGGCTGGGAATTTGCATAATATGAGAGGTTGTTTCTGCTGAATTGAATCGGCTTTTTCAAGTCACATTTTTCTAACGAATGATTTAAATGAAATTAAACAGAGTGAATAGAATGATATTTTTTAATCTTTAGCTGAGTTTAATTCATCTACTCCTAAAATGTATCTAATCCACTATAAACCATTCTTCGAATTTATTATTCACTTCCACCTACTTAATATTTAATTGAATTTATTTTAAGTCATTAATATTAATCATTTTATCATATATTAAATCCTAAAATTACATAGAAAAAATCTGTCATTTTTTCTTCTTTAAGTGATCCTGATATCTTAAGAAGAACCAATCGTGAGTAATATTCACTTTTCATTGAGTTTAAATCATTTTTATTCATCTTAACGTTCACGTATAACTAGGTTCATTCAGAAATTTGGTTATTAGAACTTAGGGCAGTGGATCACAATGAGTAAAAAGTTTGCATGTTCAATTAAGCGCATTCGTTTTGACGAAAACTATCAACCTGCAGATAACACACGTCTGACGACGAACTTTGCTAATTTGGCGCGTGGCGAAAGTCGCGAACAGAATTTGCGTAACACTCTACGAATGATCAATAACCGTTTTAATGCATTGGCACATTGGGATAACCCAAAAGCAGACCGTTATTCAGTTGAAATCGATATTATTTCAGTTGACCTGGATGTTGAAGGAAATGGTAAAACATTCCCTGCAATTGAAACTTTAAAAACTACGATTGTTGATCATCACACTCATCAGCGTATTGATGGCATGATTGGCAACAGTTTCTCGTCTTATGTCCGCGATTATGATTTTAGCGTGGTACTTCCTGAACATATCAAGAAAAATCCAACATCGACCAAGCCAGAAAATTTTGGTGATTTACACGGAAAGCTTTATCAATATCTCGTAAATTCTGAAGTATTTAAAGCAGAATTTAAAAAACAGCCTGTGATTTGTTTGAGCGTTTCAACCTCGAAAACCTATTACCGTACCGCGAATGTGCATCCTGTATTGGGTGTGGAATATAAAAATGATGAGCATTCACGCACCGATGAATACTTCGCCAAAATGGGCTTAACCGTCCGTTATTTTAAACCTGAAAATGGTGCTGCACCTTTAGCATTTTATTTCGCAGGTGACTTATTACGTGATTATACCGATCTGGAGTTGATCAGTGCGATCAGCACCATGGAAAGCTTCCAAAAGATTTACCGTCCTGAAATTTATAATGCGAATTCTGCTGCGGGTCAGGTGTATCAACCCAGCCTTGAGTACCCAGATTATTCATTGACTCAAATTGTGTATGACCGTGTTGAGCGTGGTCAGTTGGCAGTGAAGCAAGGGAAGTGGACGGAAGAACACTTTATCCAACCTTATAAAGACATTCTGGAGCAATGGGCTGCCGAGTTCACGATTAAAAATACTGCCGACCAAGAACGTGCTGCCTAATTTACAACATAGATTAACGAATATAGAGATAGAAGATTAAACATGGCTATTTTACTCCCAACATCAACTGCTGGCAGCTTACCGAAACCGTCTTGGCTGGCAGAACCTGAAAAACTTTGGTCACCCTGGAAATTGGAAGGCCAGGAATTATTGGATGCAAAACAAGATGCACTGCGTTTGTCATTGCATGAGCAACAGCAGGCAGGCATTGATATTGTCAGCGATGGTGAACAAACCCGTCAGCATTTTGTGACGACATTTATTGAGCATCTAGAAGGTGTAGATTTTAATCAACGTGAAACGGTAAAAATCCGTGACCGTTATGAAGCGAGTGTGCCATCTGTAGTCGGTGAAGTTTCTCGTCAAAAGCCCGTGTTTGTTGAAGATGCAAAGTTTTTACGTTCACTCACAGATCAGCCGATTAAATGGGCGCTTCCTGGTCCAATGACCATGATTGATACCTTATATGATGGTCACTACAAGAGCCGCGAAAAACTCGCCTGGGAATTTGCCAAGATCCTGAATCAGGAAGCTCGTGAACTTGAAGCCGCTGGCGTAGATATTATCCAATTCGATGAACCTGCATTTAACGTGTTCTTCGATGAAGTGAATGACTGGGGTGTGGCGACTCTAGAGCGTGCGCTTGAAGGTCTGAAATGTGAAACTGCGGTACACATTTGCTATGGTTATGGTATTAAAGCCAATACCGATTGGAAAAAGACCTTAGGCTCAGAATGGCGCCAATACGAAGAAGCATTTCCGAAACTGCAAAAATCAAAAATTGATATTGTGTCGCTTGAATGTCACAACTCACGTGTCCCGATGGATCTGATCGAATTGATTCGTGGTAAAAAAGTGATGGTGGGTGCTATTGATGTCGCAAGCAATCAAATTGAAACAGCTGAAGAAGTAGCAAACACTTTACGTAAAGCACTTCAGTTTGTGGATGCAGACAAACTATATCCATCAACCAACTGTGGCATGGCGCCACTTGGTCGCCAAGTGGCTCGTGGCAAACTCAATGCACTCAGTGCAGGTGCTGAAATTATTCGTCAGGAATTATCTCACTAATTAAAGTGAATCCATGATGCTTTTAAAAGATTGAAAGCATCATTTGAGTGATATAACGCTCTTTATAAAAAGTTGAATGTTGGAATACGGTGATGGTTGAAGCGACAGACTTTAGAAACGCAATGTCTTTATTAACAAGTGCAGTGAATGTAGTGACCACGATGGGCGATTCAGGTCGTCATGGCTTTACTGCATCTGCCGTGTGTAGCGTGACCGATACACCACCAACATTGTTGGTTTGTATGAATAGATCATCGCGTTCTTATATCAACTTTGTTGAAAATAAAGTGCTGTGCGTAAATGTACTGAGTACAGATCAGGCGAATCTTTCAAATGCTTTTGCATCTTCAAAATTCAGTTCTGAACAACGATTTGAACAGGGTGAGTGGACTGAATTAGAAACGGGTTCTCCTGTACTTCAAGATGCACTGGTGAGCTTTGATTGTGAAATTGGGCAGATCCAGGAAGTCGGTACACATACGATTTTGATTTGTTCGATTGTTGCCATTCAACGGAATCAGGAAGATCAAGCCCTAGTTTATTTTAACCGTGCCTATCATCAGGTCGGGGAAACAGAACCTGCCTAATCCTGGATCTGATGTAGGATTAAAATATTTTAGATTTAAAACCTTATTAACTTCTGTAATTTTGATTAAACTGGTCTACTAAGAATAGGGAATTATGTAGACCATAAACAAGGATGAATGGCAGACTGATCCAATAATTTGCAGCTATCTATAGCTCAGAATTTAAAGATACAGTGATTAAATTGATGGGCTGCTTTAAAGAACTGTTTATATACTAAAAATACGCACTGTCACTGGATGACACAAGGTGAATGCTCTTGAATATGCTTTTGCAAAGTTTATCTTTTCAGGAATTACTGACCATCATGTTGTCGGCATTAGGCTGTGGGCTTTTAATTGGGCTTGAGCGTGAACGTCATAAGAACAATAACAATGAGCAAAGTTTTGCAGGATTAAGATCATTTACGATTACAGCTTTATTGGGTGCTTCATGCTTCCTTTTGCATCTCTATATTGGGGTGATAGGAGCCGTAGCGGTCAGCCTATTCTGTGTATATAGCCTGTTTCAACAGAAGCAGGATATCGGCTCTACCACTGAACTGGCTTTTTTGATGACCTATATCATTGGCGCTGTTTGTGTGTGGAATATTCCACTTGCTGCAGGGATGGCGGTTCTACTCACGATCATCCTGATGGGCAAACAGACACTGCATCAATTTGCCGGAAAAACGATCCAAAGCTATGAGTTAAGGGATGGACTGCTTTTATTGGCTTTGATATTGATCGCCTTGCCGGTCATGCCCAATAAACCTTTGTGGGGCGCCGTGTTGAATCCCTATATCATCCTAAAATTACTCATTTTAATCTTGATTGTTCAGTCCATGGCACATGTGGCAAAACGAATCCTGTCCAATGATAAGGCCCTTATTTTATCTGCCTTAGCCTCGGGATTTGTCTCCAGTACGGCCACGATTGCCAGTTTAGGCATGCAAGTCCGATCCGGACAGGCCAGTGCTAAATTAAATGCAGGTGCTGGATTGATCTCCTGTATTGCCACCTTATTACAGCTCTTGCTGATTGTTCTGGGAGTGAGCGTAGAATGGTTCAAGTTCCTGCTGATTCCGAGTTTGGTGGGGATCGGAATTTTATGTATTGCAGCCGGATTCTTGATTCATCGAACTCCCCAAGCGGATAACAGTACGACCATCAATGAAATACAAGAAATTGATAGCCGGATGTTCAGTATAAAAGAGGCGGTGATTATTGCGGTCAGTTTGACCTTAATCCAGGCAGGGATTTACGGCGCGAATCTTTTACTGGGGGATAGCGGCTTAATTTTAGGTACTTTTTTAGCCTCTTTATTTGAAGTGCATGCTGCTGTAGCAGGTGTAGTAATACAAGGAAATCCTCATAACCTGACTTTAATTTATGCTGTCATGATTGGACTTGCGGCACATGCGGTGTCTAAAAGTATCAATTCTTTTGTGACCGGGGGATGGAAGTTTTTTCTGTATTTTGCGCCTAGCCAGATTCTACATATGTTAGGGCTTATCTTTATTCTTCTGAGTTTGAAATAAAGAAGAGCTGGTTTGCATATATTATGAAAATGAAATGATCCAATCATTTTAAGCCATTTTTAAGTTTCAGATTCTAGGCTAAAGCATCTTAAAGTCTTTGAGCCATGGATTATGCTGAAGCTATTTTCCCATTCTTCTTTTTTTAGTCAGCAACCGAAAAAGTCGATCAGTCTTTTAGGTTTTAACGTGTTGCTGGCTATTTGGCTGGGATTAATCCTAAACTTTGCTTTCTATCAGAAAATCCATGAATTCACTCCTTATACCAATCTAAAAGCAGGTCTATTACTTGTCGCCACGGCACTGATCATTATTGCGTTTTACAATCTGGTATTACAGTGGCTGAACTGGAAATGGAATGCCAAAATACTGGCCAGTGTCCTGATCATTCTGGGTGGTTTTAGTGCTTATTTTGTCAATAGTCTGGGGGTTGTTATTACGCCTGACCAGATCCAGAATATGCTGCAAACCGATGCCCGTGAAGTTCGTGATCTCTGGTCAATGCGACTGATCATCTGGACACTGGTGTTTGTGGTTTTTCCACTCTGTATCGTCTGGATGCTTAAAATACAGCCTGCATCGCTTGGGCGTCAAATCTTACAAAAAGGCTTGAGCAGTATAGTCTCACTCGGACTGATTCTAGGTTTATTGTTCTGTTTCTATGTCGATTATGCTGCCATCTTCCGCGAGCACCGCGACCTGAAGGGTATGCTTTCTCCACAAAACAGCATCGCGTCCACTTTGTCCTATTATAAAAAGAAAGCACCTAAAGCGAATTTACCTTTAATTACTTATGGCGAAGATGCCCATCTGCTACAGCAGGCCAAAATGCAGGAGCACCCCAAATTGATGGTGCTGGTTGTTGGAGAAACTGCACGTGCCGAGAGTTTCGCTTTAAATGGCTATGCGCGCAATACCAATCCTGAACTGAGCAAGTTAGCAGTAATTAATTTCAATCAGGTCAGCTCTTGTGGAACTGCAACAGCCGTTTCAGTCCCTTGTATGTTTTCGGGCATGTCACGTGAAACCTATGATGAACAGCTAGCCAGCCACCGAGAAGGTTTGCTGGATATTGCGCAGCGCGCCGGTTATCAGGTGACCTGGATTGATAATAATTCGGGCTGTAAAGGTGCCTGTGACCGGGTACAAAAGTATCAGATTCCGGCACAACTGAAACAGAAGTGGTGTGATGCTGGTGGTGAATGTTTTGATGAAATCCTGGTGGATAGCCTGAAAGATTATCTGGCGCATCTGGATAAAAACAACCCGAAACCACAGTTAATTGTACTGCATCAGATGGGTAGTCATGGTCCCGCATATTTCAAGCGTTCCAAAGCACCATATCAGCCATTTCAACCGACCTGTAATAGCAATACCATTCAGGGCTGCAGTACAGAAGAATTAAAGAATAGCTATGATAATTCGATTGTATATACAGACCATGTTCTTGCCCAGATCATTGAAACTTTAAAGCAGCAGACTCAATATCAAACCGGTTTCTGGTACCTGTCTGATCATGGAGAATCCACCGGAGAGCATGGTTTATACCTGCATGGTGCTCCTTATAGCATGGCGCCCACTCAGCAAACCCATATCCCGATGCTGATGTGGTTCTCCGATACCTGGCAACAGTACAATGCCCGGCAGCTAAACTGTTTAAAAACACAGACCGAACAGGCCCGTAGTCAGGATCATCTTTTCCCCAGCTTATTAAGTATGCTGGATATAAAAACGCAAGTGATTGAAGCTAAAAATGATATGCTTGCACAATGCTCATCATCATTAAAAAACAGAGCTTGAGATGCATAAAATACTGATTATTGAAGATGACTTTATGATTGCCGAGTCGACTGAAACATTGCTCAAGCTGCATCAGTTTGAGGTGTACTGGGTCAATAATGGGATTGAGGGTTTAAAACAGTTACAGCAGCAGGCATATGATATTGTCCTGCTCGATTTAGGCTTGCCAATGATGGATGGTATGCTGGTACTAAAAAATATCCGGCAGAAGTTTCCAAATTTACCGGTACTGATTATCTCCGCCCGGGATCAATTACAAAACCGGGTGGATGGGCTAAATCAAGGAGCAGATGATTACTTGATTAAACCCTACGAATTTGACGAGTTGCTGGCCCGTATTCATGCCTTGCTGCGCCGTAGTGGCTTCAAAAATACCGGCACAGATATCCATAAGAAGTTAGCATACAGTGGGCTGGAACTGGACTTGGAACAGCACATCGCATGCTTTAATGGTGAACCGATCGAGTTGTCTAATCGGGAATGGTCTATTCTCACTGCACTCCTCATGCATCCTAGCAAAATTTTTTCTAAAAATGATCTGGAAGACAAGCTTTATGACTTTGATAGTGATGTCAGTAGTAATACGGTAGAAGTCTATATCCATCATCTGCGGGCAAAATTAGGAAAAGACTTCATCCGTACCATACGTGGGCTAGGATATCGCTTAGGATGAGCGCCATGCAGAAACGTTATTCCTTGCAAAAACGTTTGGTTATTTATATTTCATTATTTAGCGTAGTACTGGGCTGTGTGCTGATCTTTGCGGCATACCGGATTGCGCGCGAAGAAATTAATGAAGTACTGGATAAACAGATGCAGAGTTTGGCAGAGCGCATTTCAGAAAATCATCCGAAACCCTTACAAAGCCAAATCGATCTAGCAAAACAATACAGTGAAGAAGATTTATTTGTAGATATCTGGTCCTATACAGATACAGCCACCTCCTTGCATCCGCAGGATGTTCTGGTTGCACCGGTCAGGAAAGCAGGTTTCTACAAGCATCAAACGCCGTATGGAACCTGGTTAACTTATATTATTCCTGATAAGCAATTACAGATTCAGGTGAGCCAGCAGCAAAATGTCCGGCAGGAACTGGCTCTGGAACTGGCAGCCAATATGTTTCTTCCTTATGTGCTTTTTTTACCTTTTGCAGTATTTGGCTTAGGCTGGATGATCCGGAAAAATTTTCAGCCCCTTAATGATTTTAAAACTGAATTGGCTAGCCGCAAGGCACAAGACTTAAAGCCAATTGCAATGAAAGATTATCCCCTAGAGCTGGAACCGACTATTCAGGAAATGAATTATCTGTTTGGCCGAATTTCTCTGGCCCAACAGGAACAACGTCAATTTGTGGCGGACTCTGCACATGAACTACGTACGCCACTGACGGCCTTGAATTTACAGTTACAAATTTTGCTGCAGCAGTTCCCTCAAAGCGAGTCTATCCATAATTTGAGCCAAGGCATTTTGCGTATGCAGCATCTGGTCAACCAGTTATTAAGTCTGGCCAAACAGGATGTGACCGAAGGTTTAAG
>NZ_JBAPXX010000157.1:0-1751 GCF_049284435.1 Acinetobacter sp.
TTGTCACAGCTTCCTGCAAATGTAGTCATTGGTAAAGATAATGTAAGAGCTATTAGTAAATATTTCATTATTAATCTTGATGTTAGAAAAAATAAATTATAGGAATAAAGTAGAGGTAATACCATTAACATTAAATCTTATTGATTTTATTAAATTATTTTTATTTTATGGTAATCAGCCTGCTTAAAAGCAGGCTGGTTTTTGGAGTAACTCAGAAAATATCATTTCTTCTTACGTTTTAAACGACGTTTTGCTTGTTGAGCAGCAACCGCATCTAATGCTTCTTTCAACTCTTCATCGCTAAAAGTGGTGATGTGCTGAAGCATTTGTAAAGTCACATCATCCAAAACCAGGTTGGCGTACTGCGCAACATTCTGGAAGTTCTCATCAAACACAATCGCATTATCTTCATAGTTACGAATATAGCCTTGTTGAGTCAGTACTTTAATAAAGCTTTGGAATAAGGCTTTATCAAAGAATTCAGGTGAATTGAATTCATACAATACAGACAAACGTTGACCAACCAAATGACTGAGTTCTTCCACCTGACGGGTCGAAATATTGCCTGAACCACGTTGTGTGATCAGAGCTAAAGTCATGTAATAACGCTCAAGACTTTGCATCACCGGAGCGGCAAGCACCACCAGCTGATTATGATCTTCCGAGTTTGGTGCAGGAGATTCCAGGTTGCCTTCCGCATCTTCAGAGATCAATTTCGCCTTAATTAATGCTTCAACATAAGCACAGATTTGATCTTTCAGTTCATCATCTTGCCATTTTAAGAACAATTCAGCTTTTAAGAATGGATAAAGCGTGCGAATCACATTGATCAAGTCGCCACGACGGATGGAACCGTTATGTTCAACCAAGGCAGCAATTAAAGACGGCAATACAAAGGCATGCAGAATGTTATTGCGGAAGTAAGTCAATAATACGGCTTGATTGTCTTCAATCGCAATAATATCGCCCAGCACATGTTTGATGCGTTTAATCAGTTTCAGTTTTAAACCGTAGGCAATGATTTCTTTGCCTGAAAGCGGTGTGACTTGTGTGCGTGCATCGTAAGGTAAGGCAGCGACCAGATTGCGATATGCATCGAGCTGTTTGATGCAGATTTCTTCATCTAAAGTATGTTTTGGTGTTGCCAGTAGAATCAGAGAAAGCAGCGATACAGGGTTAATCACCACAGCACGGTTAATGTTTTCTAAAATCGCATGCGCCGAACTGTTAACTGCATCCGACACTTCCGACGGAATAGGATCATCATTCTTTTCAATCTTGATTTTATCTGCGCCGTGTTTTTTTAGCATGTCATCTAAAAACACAGGTTCGCCGAAGTTCACATGCACTTTACCGAAAATACGCTCGATTTTACGCAAGGTTTTTAAAATGCCCACAATCGATTCAGACTCTTTCGGTTTGCCTTGCATTTCTCCGACATAGGTTGAACCTTCCATCAGACGTTCATAACCGATATACGTCGGCAAAAACACGATTGGTTTTGATCGACCACGTAAATGGCTATGTACCGTCATCGCAAGCATGCCGGTTTTTGGTGGCAACAAACGCCCTGTACGTGAACGACCGCCTTCAATAAAGTATTCAAGAGGCGTGTTACGCGACAGAATGCTGTACAGGTATTCTTTAAATACCGTGGTATACAAGCCATTCCCGCGGAAAGTACGGCGAATAAAGAATGCACCGCCACCACGGAGTAATTGACCCACGAACGGCATATTCAGGTTATCACC
>NZ_JBAPXX010000158.1:0-14813 GCF_049284435.1 Acinetobacter sp.
TTATTGTTCTTAAGCAGCCTGTCTGAATAGGTTTTAATGCAAATAATTGTATTTCAATAAATTAATCGATTTAAGAAATATAGGGTGATTGAGTGGTTTTAGTCAATATAGTAAATGATTATTTACAGCTATATTTTTAAGTGATTGTTCTTTCAATAAAAAAATAGTTTATGTTTTAATCTTTAAGTGACCTTAAAAGTAATGGCCTAATTGAACTAAATGCTGTTTATTTTTAATTCAATTAGAATAAATGATGTAGAAAAAATTAAAATTAGTCAGTTTCAGCATCAACCAGTCGGTCTTAAAAGTCTCAGTAAAATCATGATCATGTAATTTTTTTATAAATTAATACATTACAAAATACTCAGTTTATGCATAATGGAATAGTCTTAAGTTGCATAGGTTTTATTTTAATGGATCCCTCGCCGTGCGTTGATCTTCCATCTCTATTTCTAGCTTACTCGAACGGGGTAATTTTCTAATGGAATTTTTATTAGATCCCGGAATCTGGGTAGGTTTAATTACTCTTATTATTCTTGAAATTGTTTTAGGTATTGATAACCTAGTCTTCATTGCCATTCTGGCTGAAAAACTTCCTCCTGAACAACGCGATAAAGCGCGTGTCGTCGGTTTGTCACTCGCATTATTCATGCGTCTAGGTCTGTTATTTGCCATTGCCTGGTTGGTCACTTTGACTCAACCGCTGGTCACCCTGTTTGACTGGACCTTTTCCGGTCGAGACCTGATTTTACTCTTTGGTGGCTTATTCCTGGTGTATAAGGCCGTTACTGAGCTGCATGAAAAGATGGAAGGCAAACCTGAAGTTACAGTGTCTACCAATGTAGTATATGCAAGTTTCACTGCTGTTGTTGCACAGATTGTTGTTTTAGATGCTGTTTTCTCTTTAGATTCAGTGATTACCGCAATTGGTATGGTCGACAATATTTATGTCATGATGGCTGCAATGATTGTCGCGATGGGCGTGATGCTACTGGCATCGAAACCATTGACCAACTTTGTGAACCGCCATCCAACCGTGGTGATTCTGTGTTTAAGCTTCCTGCTTTTGATTGGTATCAGTCTGATTGCAGAAGGTTTTGGTTTCCATATTCCTAAAGGCTATATCTATTCAGGTATTGGTGTCGCGATCATAATCGAAGCATTCAACCAGTTCGGTCAGCGTAATGCTGCTAAACATGAATCTAAGATTCCTTTGCGTCATCGTACGGCTGATTCGATCCTGAAGTTAATGGGTGGCAAGCTGGAGACGACCGATAATCAAAATAATGAGGCACAAGAAACCTTTGCAGATGAAGAGCGCTATATGATTGGCGGGGTGCTTACCCTTGCAGAGCGTTCAGTCGCTTCGATCATGACGCCGCGCGGTCAGATTTCATGGGTTGATCTGGAAGATAGCCCAGAACAGATCCGTGAAAAAATTCTGTCTGTTCCACACAGTCTGTTCCCGGTATGTCGCGGTAGCCTGGATAAGGTAATTAGCGTGGTACGTGCCAAAGAATTACTGGACGTACTGGAAGAGCCGGAAGAATTAAAAGCACTGATCAAACGTCATCGCCCAATTTATATCTTTGAAAAGATGAAAGTTATTGACGCAATCAATACTTTGCGTACCTCTAAAGGTTCTTTGGTCTTGGTGAGTGACGAGTTTGGTAATGTGCAGGGTCTGATTTCACCGCTAGATGTGTTTGAAGCAATTGCCGGTGAATTCCCGGATGCAGACGAACAACTAGATTTGGTGAGAGTCAATGATACGCACTGGATCGCATCGGGCATGTTAGACCTGTATCAGCTTGAGCTGGAACTTGGCATGATTGATCTGATTGATGAAGATGCCGGTTATATTAGTGTGGCGGGTTTGATTCTGGATAAAACCAACAGTACGGTTGAAGTGGGCACCGAGTTAAATTATCAAAGTGTTCAGTTCAAAGTCACTGAAATTGAAAGCAATCGTATCAAGTCGGTCAACATTCATTACGCAGGTTAATAATTTGTTTTAACTACTTTTTTATTTAAATTCTAAAAGTCAGTTGCTTTAGTGGTAGCTGGCTTTTTTAATGCATGTCTGTTGAATCTAGTTCATTAAAATAATATGAGCCTTTGTTTAAACTGGTTTTTATCAGTCTATTCATACTATATTTCAAGTTCCAAATTGAGCTGGATATGCTGGTATTACACTAAAAATTTCAAGCCAAAAGAGGTCAAATCGATGAGCAAAAATAAGCATGATCAGGCATTGGATATGGATTCCTGCAGCCTGTTAATCAAAACTTAAAAGTCATATTTAAATAGAAATAAGAAAATAAACGACAATTCACATGAACTAAATTAACCTTATGCAAGCATATCTTAATTAAAGAAGACATGCTTTTTAAGAAAATCGATATATAAATTTCATGAAGCTCCGCTTATCAAGCAAAGCATTTATCCAAATGGTTGGCGCATAAAATTAAAACAGAAGATTTCTATCGATATGGATAAAAAGGAAGTAGGTAAACTAGATAGGGGCACGTTCACCTATTTAAGCGTAAACACCCCGTAAAGCAGCCAATAAACTAAATGAATTCCGGCAGAATTTTAAAGTTGGCGTATTGTCGGATTGTTTCAGTATTGAGCTGATGGATTTCATCCAGAAAGGCGATATTAAAACTGCCTAATTGTTTTGCGCGTTCAAATGCCAATCGACCGGCAATTGCAAAATGTACATGCGCAGTCAATGCAGCAAGGGCTGGAGACGTTACTGCGCTATATGCAGCAATCAGTGCACCGAGCGCACATCCCATTGCCGTGATTCGGGGCTGTAAAGCAGAGCCGCCGACCACCTGTATCACAGGATAGTCTCTAGAAATAATATAATCGGATTCACCGGAGATCGCGATACATTCACAATAATCCAGCAAACTTTGCGCCTGTAAATAAACATCCGCACTGTCTACTGTGCTGTCTACACCCTTGGACTCGATTTGCTTGCCGGCCAAAGCACCAATTTCAGAGGCATTGCCACGCAAAATGGCAGGATGGGAATGCATCAACTGATCTACGATGCCTGAACGCCAGTGCAGAACTGTTCCATAACCGACCGGATCAAGCACCCAGGGTTTTTGCAGCTGATGTGCAGTTTCCGCAGCAATCTGCATCGCCTGAACCTGTTCTGTCGTCGGTGTACCCAGATTCAGACTGATTGCTGCTGCAATTTTGGCAAAACTTTCAGCTTCAAACGGATTGTCGATCATGGCCGGAGAAGCATGTGCAGCCAGTATAATATTGGCGACATAATTGCTGGCCACCGTATTGGTCATGATATGCACCAGGGGCTGCTGTTGCTGAAGTTTCAACCAGGCCTCACAGATCTGGTTCAGAAGTGTTTGCTGTAATGCTTGCATCGAAGTAGTCATCATGGTCATTTAGAAAATAGGAGAAAGATTCGTTGTATTCGGTCAGCGGGTAAAATAATGGTCTTGATGCTTGCAGCTACGACAGAACAGGCTGACATAGTCACTGGCATCATAATCCACCGACAGTTCCTGTGAGCCGCAGTGCATACAACGTTTCTGGGAATAGAATTTCAGGCGAGGTTCGATCTTGTGCCACGAATGCCACACTGGCTGAAAGAAGATATTTTCATCATAGCCCAGAAAACGATAAAACAGGATTTCACTCATCTTGCTGAATGCCAGTTGCGGTGGACGCGGCAGGGTAGAGGTTTCCCATTTTTCTGTAACTGAATGTTCGCGATACTGCTGCAAGGTTTTTTTCAGCAGATTGGTATTAATAAAGTTTTCATTGCGCGGCTTGAGGGCTTTTTGTTTATATAGATATTCCAGCCCGGTCTGCACCAGATAATAAATCTGCCCCACAGCCAATACATCCAAAAGACGATAGCAAAAGGTCTGAAAGCTCTGATTTCCGGCAATCTGCACATTCCAGCTACGGCAATAGAATTGAGCAAACTGAATGATTTCCTCATACAGCAGGCAATAGAGTGCATCTTTGACTTCATCTGCACTTTTAAAGGGCACACCTTGGCTCAGGTTTTGATAAAACCAATTGCGCAGCTGCTGGGTAATGCTGAACAGGGTCGGCTCAGAATAGCCATCCAGTCGGACATTAATATAATAATGCTGATTTTCCTGCTGGAGATCTTTGGGAATCAGAACCTGATCCCTGATCAGGCTTTTCACCAGACCATGTTGGAACAAATAATTGGGGCTGATGGAATAATATCGAATTTGATGCCAGTCAATATATTCGCGGTGCTGGCTATATTCCTGCACCTGTTCATCCAGAATCGCAAGTAAAAACAGTTTATTGATAAAACTGAGCTGATTCAGCTCAAGAACCGGCCGATCCTGTTTTTTATGATATTGACGGTTTTCCTGTAAACGGACTTCCTTGAGCATGCGTTTACGCTGCGCCAGACAGTGTTCGCAATAACAATTGTGCTTTTGATCGGAATAAAGCTGATGCTGGCAATGGCTGCATTCATGATAGCTCAGCTCCTGATCATATTGCTCTGCCTCAATCCAATACATCGATGCCTTACACAATGGGCAGTGAGTACTTTCATCAAGCTGTTTTTGCAGAACACTGAATACCATGGTCGCGAGCAACTCTAGAATGGACGGGCATTTGATTATACACGGCTGATGAGATGCAAATGTAGTGAACTGGCGCAATTTTTTAAAATCAAAAACAGCCATACAAACAGGAGAAGAGCTACCGAAGTAGCTCTGATTTTAAATCATGAAATGACGATTTTTAAACCGGGCAGGGTAATGTGTCGTCCTGCTCTCCACGGTGTTTGGCATGAATTAAGGCCTGAACCTTTTTAGAGGGAACTTTTTTGGCACCAAGTGCATCGTAGGTGTTGAGAATGGCAGTCACTTCATGGGCCTGAAGCGGAATGCCTTCACAGCTCATCAAGAGCGCAATCACTTTATGGTCAATATTGGCCTGATCCAGAGTCTGCAAAGTTTTAATATTTTCGATCCGTATAACATGCTGTTTTAAATACATGACTCACCTCATCATCGTTATCATTATTTTTTCATTTTAAGTGTGGAAAAACACAGTTTAACTGTAGCAAGAAGTGTGCTCATTTTTTAATCAGTATTTATGTATTACTCTGAAAATAAAATTATATATTTTTAAATCAGTTAGTTATAAAAATGTAAGAAATTATGATCCTGATAATTTTTATGGCACAGATATTTCTTGTATCGGGCCGTGTGCTGCTCATTTAGGCAGAATGCATTGAAAGTGGTGCATGAAATGCCCATATTAGATCTGACAATACAAATGCACAGACAGCGTTTCAAACTTGGCGTATGATTTTGACATGAACAATGTCGAACACGATAAAAGATTAGGACAGGACATGAATATTGCGGCAAACCCGGTGATCGAAGCGGATCAAACCATTTATTTAAAAGACTATCAAAAACCTTCCTTTATTGTTGATTCCATCGACCTGAATATTCAAGTCTACAGTGACCACAGTCTGGTTAGCAGCAAACTGGAGATGCGGCGTCAGACTGCTGGCGATCTGGTTCTGCTTGGCCGCGATTTGGAACTGCAATCGATCCGGTTAAATGGTCAAATCCTGAATGCCAGTGACTACCACTTGGATGCTGAACAGCTGGTTATTGCCAATGCACCTGATCAGGTCTCACTTGAAATTGTGGTTAAAATCCATCCTGAAAGTAATACTATGCTGGAAGGTTTATATCAGGCCAGTTCAGATCTGTTCGTGACCCAAAACGAACCAGAAGGGTTCCGTAAAATTACTTTCTATCCAGACCGTCCTGATGTGTTGTCGGTCTTTACGACGCGTGTAGAGGCAGACAAGAAATATCCGGTCTTGCTCGCTAATGGTAACCTGCTAGAAACTGGTGAAGTAGATGAAAATCGTCACTATGCCGTGTGGCAGGATCCGACCAAGAAACCGAGCTATTTGTTCGCCTGCGTAATTGGTAATTTGGCAGTGATGAAAGATTCTTATGTCACGTCAGAAGGCCGCAATGTAGCTCTGGAAATCTACGCAGAAGAAAAAGACATTCCAAAATGCAAAATTGCCATGGAAGCGCTCAAACATTCCATGCGTTGGGATGAAGAGCATTATGGTCTGCCTTATGATCTGGACAATTACATGATCGTGGCGACCAGTGCGTTCAATATGGGCGCTATGGAAAATAAAGGTCTGAATATCTTTAATACTTCATGCGTGCTGGCCGATGAAGAGTACACCACTGATGCCGCAATCATGCGAGTGCAATCAGTCATTGCCCATGAATATTTTCATAACTGGACCGGTAACCGGATTACCTGTCGTGACTGGTTCCAGTTGTGTTTAAAAGAAGGCCTGACTGTATTCCGTGACCAGTCTTTTTCGGAAGATTTACAGTCGGCTGCGGTACAGCGTATTGATGATGTGGCAGTTCTGAAAGCGCATCAGTTCCCTGAAGATTCAGGACCATTGTCACATCCACCGCGTCCAGATCATTTTGTAGAAATTAACAACTTCTATACTGCCACTGTTTATGAAAAAGGGGCGGAAATTAACCGTATGATGGCGACCTTGCTGGGCAAGGAAAAATTCCGTCAAGGAACCGATGAATATTTCCGCCGTCATGATGGTCAGGCGGTAACTGTTGAAGACTGGGTGGCCGCGCTTACAGCAGGTTCAGGTGTAGATCTCTCTAATTTCTTGACTTGGTACAATCAGCCGGGTACGCCTAAACTTCAAGCAAAAGCTGAATATGATGTGGAGACACAAATCTATCGCCTCAGTTTTAAGCAAAGCCTGAAAACCCATGCTAAATATCCAAATCTGAAAGCTGTACCCATTCCAGTGGCTTTGGCACTGTTTGATGCTGAAAGCGGTGAGCAGTTAACGCTGAACTCTGAGGCACTCTTTGAAAATGGCGTCAAAGATGGGGTGTATCTGTTTGATCAGGATGAAGCCACGATCGAATTTAGCGGTGTGACAGCAAAACCGGTGGTGTCCTTGCTGCGTAATTTCTCTGCACCAGTGAATCTGGACTTTGACTATTCAGAAAAAGAACTGGCTTTCCTGTTGCAATACGAGACCAATGGTTTTAACCAGTGGCAAGCAACTCAGACCTTACTCGAGCGTATCTTGTTGGATGACCAGCCTGCAGAAATTTATATCGAGGCTATGCTCAATACCTTCCCGGATGTGATTGATAAAAATCCGCTGTTGGCATCACGTCTGTTTGATGTACCGTCTGAAGGTTATTTAGGCAGCCGTATTGATCAGGATTATAATCCGGTCATGATTCAGGAAAAGCGTGAGGCTTTGCTGCATACCTTGGCACGTGCCTTTGGAGAAACAGCGAAAGAAACTTATCTTAATCTGGATCCTGATCTGCAATCTGAATTCTCGCAAGCGATGGGTGTGCGTGCCTTAAGAAACATCATGCTGACGATGATTGCCCGTCAGGGTGATGCATTTGCCTTTGATTTAGCCTATGAGCAATATCACACGGGGAATATGTCTGAACGTTTGGGTGCGCTGAAAGTCTTGGTCTGGAATGATGCTCCACAAGCAGAAGAAGCTTTGGCAGATTTCTATAGCCGCTTTGAAGATGAAGCCTTGTCTTTAGACCAATGGTTTATGGTTCAGGCAGCCCATCCAAAAGCAACGGACGAAACCATTGCGTATCTGACCCAACATCCGGATTATGATCTGGCGGTGCCTAACCGTATCCGTGCAGTTAGTGGGGGGCTGAATGCCAACCCGGTCAATACCTGGAGCTTTGGTGTGCAGCATTTTATTGGGCTGGCAAAATATCTGGACGAGAAAAACCCGATTGTAGGCTCACGTTTGCTGCAGGTATTGTCACGCTGGTATACCTTGGCAGAACCGCAACGCAGTGAAGTGAAAGTACAGCTTGAAACCTTAAAGCCACTGGTTAAATCTAAAAACGTGTCTGAGACATTAAATAGTATGCTGAGCGTATAATAATCAATATTCATAAAAAACCGGATCGACCTGATCCGGTTTTTTATTTCCTGTTTATTTCAAACGCTGGCTTTAAATACAGTTGAATTTCTCTAAAGGCCTAGGTAAGTACCAAAGGGTGTTACAGTATGATTATACGAAAAGAGTACTCATTTATTACGCTGTAAGCTAGGTAAAGAGATCTACAGATTCGCTTACTAGAGGTTGTCCAAGATATGTTAGTGAAAATTGAAGATGGTTTTTATTTAAATAGCCAGCATATTATTGCCGTACATGTCAGCAAGAATCCTGAAAATGGCTTACTTGAAATCTCCATTCAATATACGCCGCATTCCATTCAGCAGGTCGGAGAATACAAAAAAGTATTTCAAAGCCAGCTTGATGCTGAAATTTTCTTAAGTGAATTAAATCAAAAACTTCGCTAAAAGCCTGCATCATACAGGCTTGGATCAAGCATCTTATTGTCTGACGATGAGTACTGGAATAGAGGAAAGTGCCAGAACATTCTGAGCTACACTGCCCAGCATAAGTTTTTGCAGACCTTTACGACCATGTGAACCCATAATGATCATATCGGTCGGTGATTCATTTGCAGCCTGCATAATGCCTTCTGACGGTGCCATGCCATGCAGGATTTTTGTCGTCACCTGTATGCCATCACGAACAAAGTTCAGTTTCAGTTCATTTAAACGATCCAGAGCATTTTGTTCTGCATGCATAAAGTAGTCTGTAACTGCTGGAGCAACTTTGTAAAAATCTACGCCCTTAAAGGGATCCACCGCAATCACACTGAGTAAAGTGACATGGCTATGAAATACTTTGGCCAGTTCCAGGGCATGATCTGCGGCAGCATAGGAAATCGAGGACTCATCGAGTGCTACGAGAAGATGATCATAGTTATTCATGGTGCTTCCTCATATTTATTATTGCAGTAAAGGGGAGTGTGGTTTGAGCGAGTAAATCTCCACAGCATGTTTTGCTAGGCTTTCAAATGTAAAGTAGCAAGTACTGCGCATCTTGAAGATGCGCAGCGTCAGGATTATTTTTTCACGATCAGTACGGGAATTTCACTCGCACCCAATACATCTTGTGCAAAGCTGCCCAGAATCATTTTCTGGAAGCCTTTACGGCCATGAGAACCCATGACAATCAGGTCTGCTTTTACTTCACCCGCGGTTTCAGCAATATGCTCTGCATTGACTAAACCTGTGACAATGCGGGATTGCGCTTCAATACCTTCACCGGCTGCGATGGCAGTGGCTTCTTTCAGGGCCTTTTTGGCATTGGCATGTGCCTCGATAAAATATTCCTTCATGATGGAGGAGCTGTAATAGAAATCAGCCTCAGTAAAAGGATCTTCTGCGATCAGGCTGATCAGGGAAAGCTGACTACCAAATGCCTTGGCAATTTTGGCAGCATGTCGTACTGCAGAAAAGGAAATTTCTGAACCGTCCACTGGGACTAAAATATGTTGATAGGCCATGGCTTTTCTCCGCAGGTTGTCTAATTTTCAGGCTTGGTTTATTGATAGCACAGTGCTGTGGCGGGTGCAATTGCAAAAAAGCGGTAAAATTGAAAAAACTCATTAAATTACAAATATTTTTCATGTAAAAGTGATGAAAAAAAACAGAGTAAAAAACTCGGAATTGCAGTTTTAATGATCAAAAATAAGAGGATGAATAGTCCTCGTTTGCAGCATGATGGTTTAAACTGCCGTAGCCTGTTTTTAGATCATGTATAGGAGACTGTTTTGAGGTTTTTTGCCATTCATCTTTTGCTCATAAGTTCAGTTATTCTTTCCGGCTGTCAGACCGCACAGAACAGTAAAGTCATTGCCGGTGCTTTTAACCTCACCACAGGCTTGCAGCAAAAAGTGATGGATCGTTATGCGCCTGGTGCGGTTATCGTGCAGCAAAATATTGCCTATGCGCCGCAGCAGAAACTATCTCTGGATCTGTATCAGCCGCAGAATATTGCCAGTATTGGACCACGACCGACCATTGTCTGGATTCATGGGGGAGGCTGGATTTCAGGTTCTAAAGAACATGCACGCGGTTATTTCAAGCTGCTGGCTGCACAGGGCCATAACGTAGTATCCGTACAATACCAGTTTGCGCCACAAGCGACCTATCCAAGCCAGTTACATCAGATCAATCAGGCACTTGAATTTCTCGATACCTATGCGGAAACCTACCAAATCGATGCCCAGAACTTATATCTGGCCGGAGATTCTGCCGGGGCGAATATGGCCAGCCATTACGCCGCTCTTTTGACCAATCCTATATTTGCCGACCAATCTGGTATTCAGCCTCATCTGCAACCTACGCAGCTTAAAGGTTTAATCTTGCATTGTGGAATTTATGACTTAGAAGCATTTGCCAGCACAGCACCTGAAGAAATGAAAATTATCGAATGGGGTGTCTTTAACCTGATTCAGGCTTATACCGGCGATCGTAAACATGATGCCGAGTTTTTAAAGCAGATTTCTCCGATTCAGTATATTACGCCGTCTTATCCACCCGTCCTGATCAGTGGTGGGAATAAGGACTTTCTGACCGATACTCAGTCGCTACCATTTGTAAAAGCTTTGAAGGAACAGCAGGTTCCTGTGACTGAAATATTTTATCCAGAGTCTAAGGCCTGGCTTATTCATGAATATCAGTTTTTTATGGGAAAAAAGGAAAGTCAGCAAACTTTTGTCAAAACCCTGGATTTTTTACATCAGCTTTCCCCTTGAAGAGAAAACTGTGCAAAATGAATCTCTCAAGATTGATCATGTCAGCTCGTCCCGACAGCAATCATTGAAAAATTGTTTGGAGTTTAAGAAATGAATCCTGTGTCATGGGCATATTTGTTGTTGGCGTTGGCTATTATTGCCGAAGTGACTGGATCAATATTTCTGGTGAAGTCAGAAGGCTTTACCCGATTATGGCCATCTCTGGCAGTAGTCGTTTTATTCTGTATTGCGTTTTATTTGCTGTCTCAGGTGATTAAGGTGATTCCCTTAGGCATTGCCTATGCCATCTGGGCGGGTGTTGGCATCATTCTAACGGCAATCTTGGGCTATGTAATTTTTAAACAGGCGCTGGATTTGCCAGCTTTTATCGGGATTGCACTGATCATTTCCGGTGTGGTGGTGATTAACCTGTTTTCCCAAACTGCAGGGCATTAAAAAGGCAGACATAGTAGTTGCCTCATTTCTACAATAAGCTTATGCCACTTGCGGTTTAAGCTTAAACAGCAAATAAACCATCAAACCAAGTAGCAGTCCCCAAAAAGCGGAGCCAATCCCAAAAAACTGGATATTAGATGCGCTAAACAAGAATGTCATCAGTGCAGCTTCACGGTCATGACTGTCCTGAAAAGCCAGCGCAATGTTGTGGCCAATGGTGCCAAATAGGGCAATGCCTGCCAATACTGTAATCAGAATAGCAGGAAAAGCCATGAATAGACTGGTCAAGGTCGCAGCAAAGAAGCCCATCAGAATATAAAACAGGCCGCAGCTCATACCGGCAATATAACGTTTGGCCGGATCAGGATGCGCTTGAGCATCCAGACTGACTGATGCACTGATTGCGGCAAGATTGACACTAAAACAGCCAAATGGCGCCAACATCGTCTGTGTAATGCCCGTCCAGCCTAGAATAGAATTCACTTTCGGCGGATAACCATAACTTTTGATGACGGCGAGTCCAGGCAGATATTGTGATGCCAGGTTAATCACCATCAAAGGTAAGGCCAGTCCTAAAATGGCCTGCAGGCTAAATTCAGGTGTAATCCATACCGGCTGGGCAATACTCCAGTTCAGCTGCGGAATAGTAAAATTAATAAAGAACGGACACAGGGCAATAGCCATTAACACGGTAATCACGATGCTATAGCGCATACTCAGTTTTTTGGAAACCAGATAAACTGCCAATACACAAAGCACAAATTCCCATGACTGTTGCAGACTACCAAAGACCGAGATGCCAAATTTTAATAACACACCTGCCAGCATGGCGCTGGTCAAACTTTGTGGAATAAACTGGAAAATTCGCTCGAAAATTCCAAAAAATCCCAGACAGGCAATCAGGATTCCAGAAATCAGAAAAGCGCCAATTGCTTCACCCAGACTATAGTGACCGGCAGAAGCAATGACCAGTGCCAGACCGGCAGTCGACCAGGCGGTTGAAATCGGATAGCGATATTTCCAGGAAAGCAAAAACCCGGAAACCCCGATGCCGATACCGAGTGCCCATAACCAGGAGCTGATTTGTGCCTGATTGGCACCCAGACTTTGCGCAGCTTCAATGACCAGTACGGCGGAAACACTGATACCAATCATGCAGGTAATAAAACCGGCCATGATGGCAGGAAAGGAGAGATCTTGTAAAAGTTTAGGCATCACCCATGACACTATTTTTAAATGCTTTTAAAGCATACGCTTTTCACGTATCAACACAATATTTTTAACAATTTTATCCAGAGGTCTGCTGGCTTGAAGCCGGTCATTACTAGAAGGTTGAAGTCGCCAGTTTAAGGCCAAAACCGCAAAACAGGATCCCAACTGCAGCGACACAACTGGCGGTCACTTTATAATTCTGGTTGAAATAGGAGGCCAGTTTTACACCAGAAAAAATCAGGATCGACAGATAAGTCATACTGATCAATTGCAGGATCACAGCCAGAAGCGTGAACGTCAGGGCGGGATAAGGATAGGTAGGATCGACAAACTGCACAAAAAAAGACAGATAAAACAGAATCGCTTTGGGATTTAAAATGCTGATTGTGAGCGCTGTACGAAAGGGCTGAATTGATTCGGTAGTATCGGAAGATGTTTTTTTAATCTGGACACGTTGTGATGACTTTTCCGGAAAGAAAGTCTGATAGGCTGCAATGATCAGTTTGATGCCGAGGTAACTGAGATAGATCGCTCCGATAATTTTCAGGGCAATAAACAAGACCGGAAAGGCATGCAGTAAAGAAGCTGCTCCCAATGCTGTACATACAATCAGGATCAGATCGCCAGTATAAACCCCCAAGGCACCCATATATCCAGTCTTAATACCAAAGCGCGAAGCAATCGACATGACATACAAGGAGTTCGGCCCAGGCAGTAACACAATCAACGTGGTTCCAATGATAAAGGTCGTTAGATCTGTGATACCAAACACGAAAAACTCGCAAGAACAAAAAAGCCGATGCGGCATTATAGCAACATCGGCTTGGAGAAATTGGCTAAATTTTCTTTAAATTTCAGTCGTACTCAGGAAAGTTTCACGTAATAAAGCAGCCAGTTGTTCACGGGCTTTAATGAAACCATCAATGCCACCTTGTAGTAATTCACTGGCCATCGGATCCTGTTGCAGTTGTTCCAGGAATTCGGTTTGGCTGATAGGACTGAGTTCACCTTGAACTTGAATATCTTTGGCTGAGAGTTGGGCCTGCACTTCACGCTGATCATTTTCCAGTTCGGCCAATAAATTTGGCGCTACCGTGAGCAGGTCACAGCCGCTTAAGCCCAGTACCTGATCAATACTACGGAAGCTGGCACCCATGATTTCAGTCTGAATACCATGCGCTTTATAGAACTCATAAATACGCTTAACTGATAAGACCCCCGGATCTTGTTCAATCGGGTAAAATTCTACGCCTTCAGCTTTTTTGTACCAATCCAGAATACGGCCGACGAAAGGCGAGATTAAAGTCACTTTGGCATCCGCGCAGGCATGGGCCTGATGCTGGCCGAACAATAAGGTCAGGTTAGTGTGAATACCTTGTTCTTCCAGTGCCTTTGCTGCCTGAATGCCTTCCCATGTAGATGCGATCTTAATCAGGATGCGGTTCGAATCAATCCCATATTGCGCATAAAGTGCCAGTAACTCTTTTGCTTTGGCAATGGTGGCTTCAGTATCAAAGGATAGGGAAGCATCGACTTCCGTTGACACACGACCTTCAATGAGTTTTAAGATTTCTACACCGAATTTGACCGTCAAAATATCAATGGTACGTTCAATCAGGGCATCATCCACATAGCCTTCTTGCTGGGCCTGCTGAAAAGCGGCTTCAATCAAGGCCTGATTTTCAGGTTGTTTCGCAGCAGCAGTAATCAGCGATGGATTGGTGGTTGCATCAAGCGGACGAAATTTTTCAATGGCACTCAAATCACTGCTGTCTGCCACAATGGTCGTCAAGTTTTTTAATTGGTTTAATGCAGTTAATGTCATTACGATCTAGTTCTATGGTTATTGCTTATGCTTTCTTATATATCATAAATGGCCGGTTTACCAAGTAGACTGTCGTTGAATTTCTGTGATTAATGTCTGGTTTTGCGTTGTTTGCGCAAGTGATTAATCAAAAAATGAGCAGCTGTGCCTAATCGGGTTTCCCGGCTCCAGACCAGGTCAACAAAATATTCAAACTTTGGGGTGAAATCGAGCAGGTTGAGAACCTGTAACTGATCTTGCAAATGTGGCTGCTCATTCAGCATCTCGAGTGGCAGCACGCCCCAGCCCAGACCTTGCCGAATCATGCTACAAGCCGAGTGATGATTGTCGGTGCGCCAGTAGTGTCTTGAAAAGAGCAGTTCCGGTTTGATGGTGCGATCCCGACTGGCCACCACAATCTGCCTGTTTTGCAAAATCTGTTCATAACTGACTTGATCGAATTGACTTAAGGGATGTTGTTTAGCGACTACAGCGACCAGTACCTCACGTTTTAACTCCACAAACTGTTCACGCGTTTCCAGTTGTTCGCGTTCAAACATCAGGGCCAGCTGCGCTGAACCTTCGAACAGCATACGATGTGCATCTTCCTGAGGTGCACTAAA
>NZ_JBAPXX010000159.1:0-2522 GCF_049284435.1 Acinetobacter sp.
GAATATTACGTTGACGAACATGTTGTGAATAGAGATGCAGACGTGTATCGGTATCTAAGCCAAAGGAAATTGAAGGAGCAATTGCCCAGCTATTGTTTTCAAGATAATCACGACCTTCAACACCGCCGTCTTGTCCCATCGCATTTAAGCGAATTGCCACGCCATCATTAATGACCTGATTAATATCAGCGGTGAGACGAGCATGTTCAGCAGTATTGTAGGTGGCAGAAACTTCACGGCTATTTTCAGTCTGAGGAAGTTTTGTGGCCAAGTTAATATAACCTGATGCCGATCCACGTCCTGCTTCTGCGCCAGAAGGGCCTTTGACGACTTCAATCTGTTCCAGATTATATACATCCCGAGTAACAGCACCCAGATCACGAATACCATCGACATAGGTCGACGTTTGAGTTGAAAAACCACGCATTTGGAAAGCATCGCCGGCACTGGTATTGCCATTTTCACCGAGCTGCAGGGTAATTCCCGGCGTATTTCTTAAGGCTTCAACTAGGGAGGTTGCACCTTGTTCTTTTAATAATTCTTTTTTAATGACTGAAACGGTTTGCGGGGTATCTACCAGAGGTTGAGTGTGTTTGGGCGAACTCACCTTATCCGCTTTATATTTATTTTGTGCATCTGACTTTACTGTAATGGTTGGAAGCTGAGTGACACCTTGTGTATTTGCTGCATGAGCCATGAGAGGGAGAGATGCGGCTAAAGCAACCAGTTGCGCATTTCGATTATGTTTACGGCTTTTAATCTGTGCTATGGTGGCTAATCCCTAATATCGTATATGACAGAATTCCATTGCTGCCTTGCCACTTTTAAAGTCGGCAAAATAGCAGCAAAAGTGGAGATATTGTTATGGCCTGTAACAATTGATACGAATTATAATGATAATTATTATCATTAGCAATAGTTGTGGTGAGTATTTAATTATCATGAAAATGGTTGAAAAGATGACTTAACTCAAGCTTGTTCATTAGATAAAGCAATCATGCTCAAAGGGAAAACGATACGATGACAATCAAATCTGGCTCACAGATAAAGCGGATATTCTTATATTTATAAGTCATTGATTAGGCTAGCCGATATCAACTCTCGGCCGTCCATTTAATTTTTGGGGGTTAAAAGAATTACAGTTCAGCCCATTTACGCATTAAATTATGATAAAGATTGGTCAGCTTGATCACTTCATCATGCTGATCACCCAGCTGCATACGCAGGTTCTGAATACTTTGATCAAGATTGAAGAGCATATGACGTTCAGCTTCATCACGAATCATGCTTTGCACCCAAAAGAATGATGCAATACGGCAACCGGAGGTTACTGGCGTGACTTCATGCAAACTGGTTGAAGGGTAGAGAATCATATCCCCTGCAGGAAGTTTGACCTCATGGTAGCCATAAGTGTCTTCTACGACTAAATCCCCGCCTTCATATTCTTCTGGCTCGCTTAAAAAAACCGTACAGGACAGGTCTGTTCGTAAGCGTTCATTGGTTCCACGAATTCGGCGAATTGAATTGTCGACATGAAAACCGAAGGCTTCATTGTTTTCATAACGGTTAAACAGGGGAGGAATGATATCTAAAGGAATGGCGGCAGACAGGAATAAAGGATGTTGTCCTAATGATTCTAAAATAATCGTACTTAAATGATGGGTTAAGGGAAGATCTTCCGGAAGTTGTTGGTTTTGTTTAACTGTAGCTGAAAGTGTACCCGCAGTGACTTTGCCATTCACCCATTCAATTTTATTCATTTCTTCACGGAAATATTGAACTTGTTCTTTACTCAGTACGTTAGGAATATGATGGATCACGGCAATACACCTTTGGAAGAATGAATTCTTTTAGCTATAAAAATAGCCTCATTATTATGAGGCTATTTTAGATTAAATCCATAATTAATTAATGGTTTTAATTGAGCTTAGTATTTGAAGTTTAAAGACAATACAGCGCTACGGCCTTCTGCTTCAGTTGCATAGTGAGATGCATATGCTTTAGTGAAATAGCGTTCATCAGATAGGTTGTTTACGTTCAATTGTAAATCCACATTTTTGTTTACGTTGTAACGTGCCATGGCATCGTAACGTACGTAACCTGGAACAAACTTGGTATTAGTCGCATTACCATAGACTTTATCCATAGCAACCGCGCCAGCACCCAATGTTAATTGTGGTAATACTTGGTAAGTTGTCCAAAGTGTTGCTGAATTTTTTGCAACGTTTTGAACTTGATTACCATTACTTCTGTTTGAAATATAGATAGGTGCAGCTGTAGTACCAATGTTTTCATAACCACCATCAACCAACTCGCTGTCTAAATAAGTATAACCAGCAGATACAGCCCATTTTTCAGTGATATTACCGCTAGCACCCAATTCAATACCATCAACACGAGTTTCACCAATATTGCTGGTTGTGCCATCGTCTGCTGTTGCACGGGTATTGGTTTTTTCAGTACGGAAAATGGCTGCAGTCAGGTTGAGCTTGTCATTTAAGACATCCCATTTAGTCCCTAAC
>NZ_JBAPXX010000160.1:0-7101 GCF_049284435.1 Acinetobacter sp.
TTAAGATGGCGACCTTGTTAGCTCCGATTTTTGATCTGCCTGCTCCACTACAGCAGTTAAGTAACCTTGCAGATGCGCGAATTGGCGCAGAAATTCTTGAATGTTCAGATGAGTTTTTTGCTGAAGCGAAACGCATGTTGCAGTTTGAGGCACCGGTCTTTATCGAAGACAAGTTTGATGAGCATGGCAAATGGATGGATGGCTGGGAAACCCGTCGCAAGCGCCACGCGAGCTATGATTGGGCCATCATTAAACTTGCTGTTGTGGGTCAAATCCAGGCACTCGATATTGATACGACTTTTTTTAGCGGCAATTATCCAGCCTCAGCTGCTGTGCAAGCATGTTATGCGACAGATGGGAATCTTGATCAGGCAGAATGGATCAGCATTCTGGAAAATAATGTCCTGGGACCCACCCAGCATCATATTTTTCAGATTTCAGTAAAGCAGATATTTACCCATGTCCGTTTGAATATTTATCCTGACGGTGGGATTGCACGTTTTAAGGTTTATGGCCAGGTAAAAATCGATTTGCAAGATCGTGATCAAGTGCTGGATGTCTTGGCACTAGAAAATGGTGGCCGTGTCGTTGCCTATAGCGATGCGCATTTTGGACATCCACGCAATCTGATTAATCCGGGACGTGGTATTAACATGGGCGATGGCTGGGAAACCAAGCGTCGCCGTGCTCCAGGATTTGACTGGTGTATTTTGGCCTTAGGCACCAGTGCCGGAATCGAGAAAATTGAAATTGATACCGCCCATTTTAAAGGTAACTTCCCTGCCGAGGTTTCTATTCAAGCCATCTATATTGAAGATGCCACCGATGAGCAACTCATTCCACAAAGCATGTTCTGGCCTTTTTTATTAGAAGCGCAGCCCATGCAAATGGATCATATTCATCATTACATCAATGAAATTTTACAACACGAAAAAATTTCCCACATCCGCGTCAATATGATTCCGGACGGCGGTATTAGCCGGATTCGGCTCTGGGGAAAAGTGGCCTAAGTGATGAATAGCATGCATATGCAAAGCATAAAAATACAGCCTTTAAGCACGGAAAGTTTTCTGCCTTTTGGAGAAGTAATTGCCTGTCAGGGTAATCATTTTTTTCATATCAATGAGCAGCAGACCGAGCGTTATCATGCCTTGGCTGAAGTAGAAAGTGATGCTAAGGTTGGACTGAGTATTTTTAGAAATATACAAGCCACCGCAATTCCTTTTCAAATTTCGATGCTGGAAAGACATCCTCTGGGTTCACAGGCCTTTATTCCGATGCAAGGCCAGCAATTTTTAATTGTGGTTGCCCCTATGCTTGATCAAGTGCAGCCCGATCTCAGTCAGATTCAGGCATTTATCAGTGATGGTTCTCAAGGGATAAATTATCGTGCCGGAATCTGGCATCATCCTTTATTGACGTTTGAAGCACCTAGTGAATTTGTGGTGGTGGACCGTATAGGCAACGGATCGAACTGTGATGTGTATACTTTTCCTGAAAACATTCAGATCGTATTTTAAGCACATTAAAAAAAGCCCTTTTTATCAGGGCTTTTAACTTATTTCCTCATCACTTTGCCTAGAAGTGATATTTCACTAAAGCACTGACATTATTTTCATCGGCATTTGGAATACCGAATTTGTTGTTCCAGATAGAATGTTCAATTCCCAGATATAAATTGGTGTCTGGAGAAATGTGTTTACCGACATTCCATTTCCATTGGGTGGTCCAGTTCATCTCGCTGTCATGAGTATCTTCTTCTGTTGACCAATCCAGGAAGCCATCGACCAGGAATTCTTCAGCACCCAGTTTAATTGGCACGCCATAGGTCAGTGTCAACTGGTAATCATCATCAATATTCTCATTATTCACGCGATAAAGATTAATGCTGGCATAACGGAAATACGGGATATCCAGATCGAAACCTACGCCGTACAGGAAGTTATCAAAACCTTCTCCACCTTCCCAGGTCGTTGAAACCAGTACATCTTTAACCGGACCAAAAGCAAGCTTCTGACCTGACACTTCTCCCAAACTTAAACGTGGTGAAAATTCAAAATAACTTGATTTAAAGTCATCTGCACCGCGCATACGGTCAATGAAAAAGAATACATCTGCATATTTTATTTTTGCCGTATATTCAAAGGTCGCAGTAGCCTGTTTCTCATCGACCACCTCATAGTTTTCCCCATAAAGTCCGGTGACACTAAAGTCTTGCCAGATCGGTTTTGCCTGTGCGGATGCCGCACCCAATACAAGTAATGTTGCAGCAGTAAGTTGAGTGAATTTCATAAATAAGGGTCCCCAGTGGAATGAAAAAATCACATTCTGAATTAAGCAAAAACAAAGCCAACATTTTTAATTTTTGATAAAAAAACAGTCCATTTTTCTGGAATGTTTTCATCCTGGTTTAAATTTTCTAATGTGGAATCTTTGCCACAATTTCTGTAGTCGCTGTACTTCTATTTTTAAATAGGTTTTGTTGATTGAACAACAGGTTGAGTAAAATGGCCATTAAGCAGGTGGAGCTAATCCCCGAATGAAATAAGGTTTGTACCCATTTTGGAAAGTTGGCATAAAAAGAATGATCAATAATTGGAATCATGCCGGCTGCAATAGCGGTCGCAACAATGATTAGATTTTTTTGTTCGTTATAATCAATTTTAGCCAAGGTACGAATCCCACTCGCAGCGACTGTTCCAAAAAGCACCAGACCAGCACCGCCCAGTACAGGTACAGGAATGGCAGCAATCAAACGTCCCATAATCGGCAGTAAACCCAGCACTACTAAAATCATGCCCCCAGCTGCGACAACAAATCGGCTTTTAATTCCAGTAATGGCTACCAAACCCACATTTTGTGCAAAAGCACTTTGCATGAATGAACCAAAAACAGGCGCCATCGCACTCGATAACATATCGGCACGTAAGCCATTGGAAATACGTTCCGAATTTACCTTGGTTCCGACAATCTCACCCACTGCAATGATATCTGCTGTGGTTTCGGTCATAATCACGAGAGTAACAATAAGCATAGAAATAATGGCAGTGAGCTCAAAAGTCGGTAGTCCAAAGGCGAAGAAGCTGGGTACTTGGATCCAGCTACCAGTCGCAACTTTAGAGAAATCACCAAAACCAAATAAATAAGCCAGTACTGAACCTAAAACAATTGCCAGTAAAATAGACAAACGACGAATAGCAGCGTGTCGACTTAAATTCAGGCAAATCACTAAAGCTAAAGTGATCAGTGCCAGACCAATATTTTCAACACTTCCCCATTCTGGTGCTTTGTTGTTGCCGCCCATCATCCAGCGGACTGCCACCGGCAATAAGGACAGACCAATCACTGTAATCACGCAGCCTGTCACGACTGGTGGAAAGAAACGGATAATTTTGGAAAAATAAGGTGCGAGGAAAAAACCAATCAATGATGCGACAATAACTGCACCATAGACCGCTTGTAAGCCGCCGCCTGTGGTCACAATCGCCACCATCGTCGCAACCCCGGCAAAAGAAACTCCTTGTACCAAAGGTAATTTCGCGCCGATATATTTCACCCCAACGGTTTGCAAAATCGTGGCTAAACCACCGACAAATAGCGCCGCTGCAATCAATAATCCAATTTGATAAGCGTCTAGGCCGGCTGCCGTTCCCACGATTAAAGGCGGTGCGATAATTCCGCCATACATGGTCAGTACGTGTTGTAAACCATAGGCTGCACTTTTTCCCGCACCTAAATATTCATGTTCAGGTGAAATTGTTCTATTTTCTTCTGTCATTTTTTTCTCACCCTCAAAGTCTAAATATAAAATCAGCTTCCGCGATATGTGGAGTACGCAAATGGGCTGATCAACAAAGGAATATGAAAATGCTGGGATGCATCTTTCATATAGAAATGAATAACTGCTTTAGGAAAAAAAGTTTCTAAACCCAAATTTTCAAAATAAGCAGATGTAAAAAACTCAAGACTATAGACACCTGTTTTTAAATCGATCATGCCAAAATCACTGACGCGGCCGTCTGTATTGGTTTTTGCTTCCGTGATCAGGCAACCGTCTTCTGAAAAAAGTCGAACGACCACGTCTGGTGCAGGTTTTCCCAGATGCGTATCCAGAATATGCGTGCTAATCATGCATGAAGCTCCTGAGCCAGTCGTGACAAGGCAATTTCTGCCAGTTGATGATGAACAATCTGTTTCTCAATTTCTGGATCATTCAGCAAACGAAATTTCAGGGCTTGGAGGACGTCTTTGCTACTCAATCCTGCGGCTTTAATCAGAAAAATAAAACCGTATTTTTTTTCATAAGCAAGATTGCCTTTAAGCAGAGCGAGCTGGGTATCGTCATCTGCTGCAATGCCAGATTGTTCACGATGGGAAAAGTCTTTTTCTATTTCACTTAATTCAGCCTGTGCCTGTTTTTCACCTATACGGGGATGATTATCCAGCGCAGTTTTAATCTCATCCCAGTTCCAGGTCGCCGCTTGTTGTTTCGCTGCATTCAAAACCTCCTCAACCGATGCATAAGGACGTTTTGCTGCAAGCTTGGTTGACCAGCTGGGTATTTGCACACAGTGCCTTAAAAAGATCATCGCATCTTCTGCTGATGCTTGATTAAATTCAATAAGTTGCACTATTCAATCGCCTGATTATATTGCTTGGTTATTTAAAACTGGTTTTGCAATAACAGTGCCAAAGCTGATGTGTTTGTTATTTTTATAAAGTGCATGAATCAAAAAAGAGCATTTAAACTGATCTTTTCAAATATATTTTATGATTATGGCGCATGATGGTTATACCAGTGCTCAGCAATATCCCCACGGCGGCAAATCCAGACTTTGTCATGATTCTGAATATAATCCAGGAACTTTTGTAGTGCTTTAAAACGTCCCGGTCGTCCTAAAATACGGCAGTGCATACCAATCGACAGCATTTTTGGCGCAGTTTCGCCTTCGGCATAGAGCACATCAAAAGCATCTTTGAGATAGTGATAGAACTGTTCCCCGCTATTAAAACCACCCGGTGCACTGAATTTCATGTCATTGCTATCCAGGCTATAAGGAATAATCAAATGCGGACGTGTTTCCCCTGCCTGATTGGTCAAGGTGCTCCAAAATGGCAAGTCATCCCCATAGTAATCAGCGTCATATTTGATTTGAGGAAATTCAGCCAGGAGTTGACGGGTATTCGGACTGTCCCGACCGGTATACCACCCAATAGGTGCTTCACCAAACAGGCTTTCCAAAACGCTGATCGCCTGATCCATATATTGGCGTTCCAGTTCAAGCGGCATGTCCTGATAATGTAGCCAGCGCTGTCCATGTGAAACGACATCATAATGGGCTGCTTTAATTGCCTCGACCACATAAGGATTACGTACCAATGCCATGCCGACTCCAAAGATAGTCATCGGCAAACCACGTTTCTGGAACTCCTGATGAATGCGCCAAAAACCTGCTCGTGAACCATATTCGTACATCGAATCCATCGACATATGTTTATCTGGAAAGCTGGGAGCACCAATGATTTCAGATAAAAACTGTTCTGAACCTGTATCGCCATGTTCAATGTGGTTTTCACCGCCTTCTTCATAATTCAGCACAAACTGGACCGCGATACGAGCGCCGTTTGGCCACTCCACTTTCGGTGGTTCGCTATGATAACCAATCAGGTCACGCGAATAAGGTGCATTGCAAATGCTGTCGATAAGCGCTTGTCCGCGTAAGTAGCTAGTAGTCACTTCAATTCCTTATGGATTCTGAGTAAAAGATCAATTTTCTATATGCGTGATAAGCAATTTATGCGCCAAAGTAGAGCATTGAAAGAGAGAGCACGCTTTTTGAAAAAAAATATTTTCAGCGAGATTTAAGCTTAGAAATATCCCATCACAATATTTGTGTGGTGAAACATAAAAAACTGGAATAGAGGCTTATGTTCATTTTTAATCGCCTGTCAGTGTTCTGATTTACGCAAGCATATGTCCAGTTAATTGAAATTTCATAGAACACCTTGCTGTTTTATAGTTCAGCTAAAGGTCACGACACAGAACCCATTATGAATACAAATATCGCCACGTTTAACCCCGACTTACCGGTCCATATGACATTCGAGGAACATGACTGGTATCTCTTGGCTCAGTATTGGTATCCGATTGCGCTTGTGCGTGACATTACAGATCAGCCAACGAGTAGCATGCTGCTCGATATGCCTCTGGTGATTTATAAAATGAATGATGAACTGGTGGTGGCGAAAGATGCATGTCCGCATCGCGGTGTACCTTTAAGCTTGGGGGAAAATGACGGTCAAGGTGTGGTGTGTCGTTATCACGGTTTACGGTTTGGCAGTGAGGGGAAATGCAATCGTATCCCTGCCCATCCCCAGCATAAAATATCGGAGCGCTTCCATCTAAAAACTTATGCTGCGGTAGAAAAGTATGGTCTGATCTGGTGTTCGTTAAGCGCTGCAAAGGATGCAGAACCTCATATTCCTAACATGCCTTTTTGGGAGGATGCTGAGTATCAGCAACTGGTCTGCCCTCAGATAGACATTCAATGTTTTGCAGGAAGACAGCTCGAAGGTTTTATCGATGTGGCCCATTTTGCCTGGGTGCATCCAGATACTTTTGGCGATCCGGAGGATGTAGAAGTTCCTGATTACAGTACGACAGAAACGGATGTTGGTTTTAATGCAGATTATATCAGTAGCGTGGGACGTTATCCGATCGGAACCAAGCAACGTGGTCAGGAAGATTTTAAATGGTTACGTCATTTCGAAGTCAGCCTACCCTTTACCGCCACACTTACGATTCATTTTCCAAATCATGCCAAGCAGGTCATCATGAATGCGGCTTCACCGATGACTGCACGTTCAACACGACTTTTTGCGCCCATTTGCCGCAATTATGATAAAGATTTACCGGTTGAAGAGGCCTATGCCTTTAATATGAAAATTTTCGAGGAAGATCGTGTAATTGTGGAAAACCAGAAACCTGAATATTTACCTTTGGACTTATCTTTAGAAGCGCATTTTCCTGCGGACCGAAGCTCCAGTATGTACCGAAAATTACTACGCAAACGGGGATTTAGTCCTTTATTTGCTGCTTAA
>NZ_JBAPXX010000161.1:0-19652 GCF_049284435.1 Acinetobacter sp.
TGAAAAACTTGGACGTCCTTGTAAAAGGTCCTGGTCCTGGTCGTGAATCTGCGGTTCGTGCTTTAGGTGCAGTGGGTTATAAAATTAACAGCATTACCGATGTGACGCCAATCCCGCACAACGGTTGCCGTCCACCTAAAAAACGTCGCGTGTAAGGAGAAACATTCATGGCTCGTTATATTGGTCCAAAATGCAAACTCTCTCGTCGCGAAGGGACAGACCTGCAACTTAAATCAGGCGTTAAACCGTTTGATGTTAAGACAAAAAAACATGCGAAAGTTCCTGGCCAACACGGCGGGGCTCGTGGTGGTAAACAATCTGAGTACTCACTACAATTACGTGAAAAACAAAAAGTACGTCGCATGTACGGTGTTTTAGAGCGTCAATTTAGTAACTACTATAAAGAAGCTGCTCGTGTTAAAGGCGCAACTGGTGAAAACCTGTTGAAGCTACTTGAAAGCCGTCTTGATAACGTTGTTTATCGTATGGGTTTCGGTTCTACTCGTGCAGAAGCTCGTCAGTTAGTATCTCACCGTAGCATCACTTTGAATGGCCGTCGTGTTAACATTGCGTCTATCCAAGTTAAAGCGGGTGATGTGATCGCAGTTCACGAAGGCGCTAAGCAACAATTACGTATCAAAAACGCAATTGAATTAGCTACTCAACGTGGCATGCCTTCTTGGATGGAAATTGACCATTCTAAATTAGAAGGTACGTTCAAAGCTGCACCGGATCGTTCTGATTTACCTGCTGAAATCAACGAAAGCTTGATTGTAGAATTGTATTCTAAATAATCCTTGAGGAAGCAATATGACGCGTACTGCAAATGAGTTTCTAACTCCGCAAGCGATCAAGGTCGAAGCGGCAAGCGGGACCTCGGCAAAAGTTATTCTAGAACCATTAGAGCGTGGCTTTGGTCATACTCTTGGTAATGCTTTACGTCGCATCCTTCTTTCTTCTCTACCTGGCGCAGCTGTGGTAGAAGTTGAGATTGAAGGGGTCGAGCACGAGTACAGTACTTTGGAAGGCTTGCAGCAGGACATCGTCGAGCTCTTGCTGAACCTAAAAGGATTGTCGATTAAGCTGTTCGATCAAAATGAAGCTTATTTAACATTAGAGAAACAAGGTGCAGGCGACGTAACTGCGGCTGACCTTCGTTTACCTCATAATGTTGAAGTGGTTAACCCTGAACATTTGATCGGTACTTTAAGTGCCTCAGGCTCATTGAAAATGCGTCTGAAAGTGGCTCAAGGTCGTGGCTACGAGACTTCTGACTCACGCTTCCCAGAAGGCGAAACTCGCCCAGTGGGCCGCTTGCAGTTAGATGCATCTTACAGCCCAATCAAACGTGTTTCATACACCGTGGAAAACGCGCGTGTAGAACAACGTACTGACCTTGATAAACTGATCATTGATCTTGAAACTAACGGTACTGTAGATCCTGAAGAAGCGATCCGCAAAGCTGCAACTATTTTGCAGCAACAAATTGCGATCTTCGTTGACCTTCAGAAAGATCAAGCACCTGTTGCTCAAGAGCCTCGTGAAGAAGTTGACCCAATCTTGCTTCGCCCAGTAGATGATCTAGAGCTAACTGTTCGTTCTGCTAACTGTTTGAAAGCAGAAAACATTTACTACATTGGTGATCTTGTACAGCGTACCGAAGTTGAGTTGCTTAAAACTCCTAACTTGGGTAAAAAATCGCTTACTGAGATCAAAGATGTTCTGGCTTCTAAAGGCTTACAACTCGGCATGCGTTTAGAGAACTGGCCACCGGCTAGTCTCCGTATGGACGATCGTTTCGCCTATCGTAGCCGTTAATTAAGTAGGACTATCACCATGCGTCATCGTAATAGTGGTGTGAAATTAGGCCGTACAAGCAGTCATCGTAAAGCGATGTTCCAAAACATGGCTAACTCTTTGTTCGAGCACGAGTTGATCAAAACAACTGTGCCTAAAGCAAAAGAGTTACGTCGTGTAGCTGAGCCTTTAATCACTTTAGCTAAAAACGATACAGTAGCAAACCGTCGTTTGGCGTTTGCTCGTACTCGTTCAGCAGCAACTGTTGGTAAATTATTTACCGTTCTTGGCCCTCGTTACAAAGAGCGTAACGGCGGTTATCTACGTGTTCTTAAAGCGGGCTTCCGTGCAGGTGATGCTGCACCGATGGCTTACGTTGAGCTAGTAGATCGCGAAGTTAACTAATTTCGTGAAGAATAACGCAAGTTGTTCGAAAAGGTCGGTTGAATAAACCGGCCTTTTTTAATGCCTGTATATTTTAATTTAGAGTGATTGAGTTCCACATAACTGATCTGGCCTCAAAAGATAAAAAAATAACGCCTTTTTAATGAACTTGACATTGTGTATTGTCAGTTTTGTGATTTAATAAAAACCGATAGCAACGCTTAGGTAAAAAAACAAGATGGAAAAGCAGGTAGATATTTTAATTGTGGGTGCGGGGATCTCGGGGATTGGTCTGGCAGCGCATCTTTCTAAACATTGTCCACAACGCTCTTTTGAGATTATTGAACGCCGCGAAAGTATTGGCGGAACCTGGGATCTGTTTAAATATCCGGGCATCCGTTCTGATTCGGATATGTCGACTTTTGGCTTTAATTTCAAACCCTGGAAGAAAGAAAGCGTGCTTGCTGATGGCGCATCTATCAAAAATTATCTGACTGAAGTGGTAGAGGAGTTCAGGCTTCAGCCGAAAATCCATTTTCAGCATCGGGTCTTAAGTGCCAATTATGATTCTACAACCTGCAAATGGTCAGTAGAGATCGAGGATGCACTCGGCAAGAAGCAGATCTGGATTGCCAACTTTGTACTGGGTTGTACCGGTTATTATAATTATGATCAGGGTTTTCAGCCGGAGTTTCCAAATCAAACTGCATTCAATGGTGAGTTTATTCATCCGCAACATTGGCCGGAAAATTTAAATTATATAGGCAAAAAAGTGGTGATTATTGGTAGTGGTGCCACTGCGATTACCTTGGTTCCTGCGATGGTTAAAGGCGGAGCAGGACATGTGACCATGTTGCAACGTTCCCCAACTTATATTGCCTCTGTACCCTCGGTCGATTTTATTTATTCAAAAATGCGTAAATATCTGCCTGAGGAGGTCGCCTATAAACTGACACGTGCGCGTAATATCGGCATGCAGCGCGGGATTTATGCTTTAGCACAGAAACAGCCAAAATTATTAAAATCGCTTTTGCTTAAATCGGTGCAACTTCAGCTGAAAGGTAAAGTGGACATGAAGCACTTTACCCCGAATTATGAACCTTGGGATCAACGTCTCTGTGTGGTGCCGGATGGGGATCTGTTTAGAATTTTACGTGAAGGGCAGGCATCGGTTGCAACGGATCAGATAGAAACCTTTACCGAAACGGGAATTCAGCTAAAATCAGGTCAACATCTGGATGCTGATATTATTGTCTCTGCCACTGGCCTGAATATTCAAATCCTCGGCGGGATTCAGGCGACGATGGATGGTCAGCCTATCGATACCTCACAGCATATGCTGTACAGAGGCATCATGGTCAGTGATATACCGAATATGGCGCTGATTATTGGCTATATCAATGCCTCCTGGACACTTAAAGTCGACATTGCAGCAGAATATATTTGCCGTCTGTTGAATTATATGGATCAGCAAGGTTATGCGCAGGTGATTGCTCAGGGAGATCAGAGTGAATTGCTTCAGGATACCGTCATGGGCAGTCTCAGTTCGGGTTATATTGCCCGTGCTGCAGACGTGATGCCAAAGCAGGGTAAACATGCTCCGTGGAAAGTCAGCAATAATTATCTGGCAGATCGGAAAGAACTCAAACAGGCTTCGTTTGAAGATGGGGTGCTGAAATTTAGAAAAAACAGCAATACTTTAAAGCATAAACCGCGTCTTGTTTCTTAAAGTTATATTTTTGCATACAGAAAAAGGAGTCCTGAGAGACTCCTTTTTTATGCATTCAATTACAGCGAACGTGCAATCAGTTCTTTCATGATTTCGTTGGTACCTGCATAAATCCGGTTGGCACGGTTGTCGATATAGGCACGGGCAATCGGATATTCCAGCATGTAACCATAACCACCATGCAGTTGCAGACATTCATCTACGACTTTGCTGTACATTTCTGAAATCTTGTATTTGGCCGCAGCAGCGGCATCTACGCCTAGTTCGTGCTTCAGTTGCAGCTCCATACAACGATCCAGATAAGTGCGACACACATCGATTTCGGTGCGTAGTTCTGCCAGTTTAAAACGGGTATTTTGAAAATGGCTGATGCTCTTGCCAAATGCCTGCCGTTCCTTGGTATATTTCACTGTATGTGCGAAAGCGGCTTCAGCGCCTGCCTGACAGATAATCGCCACAATCAGGCGTTCCCAAGCCAGTTCTTTCATCAGCATCATAAAGCCCATGCCTTCCAGACCAAGCAAGTTTTCTTTCGGAACCCGAACATTGTCAAAGAACAGTTCGCAAGTATCTTGGCCTTTCATGCCAATTTTATTCAGCGGCTTGCCTTTACTAAATCCAGCTCGATCGGCTTCGACCATAATCAATGACAGATTGGCTGAACCTTTATCATTATTGCCGGTTTTACAAACCACGATGGTCATATCACAGAGATAGCCATTGGTAATAAATATCTTGGAACCATTAATCACATAGTCATCGCCATCCAGTACCGCAGAGGTACGGACTGCTTGCAGGTCAGAGCCAGTTCCCGGTTCGGTCATGGCGATCGCGGTGACGACTTCTCCAGACGCCATTTTGGGTAGCCATTGCTGTTTTTGAGCTTTATTGCCAAAATTCAGCAGATAATTGGCAACAATATCCGAATGCAATGAAAACCCGGTCGCTGAATCTCCGGCATAGGCCTGTTCCTCAATCAAAATCATGCTATACAGCCGGTCTACACTAGAGCCGCCATATTCTTCAGGCATGGTAGCGCAGAGCAATCCAAGCTCACCGGCTTTATTCCACAGCTCTCGATCTACATGCTGCTGGCTTTCATAACGTTCGGTATGTGGAATAACTTCTTTCTCATAAAATTTACGTACCGTCTCGCGAAAAGCATCATGTTCGGTAGTAAAGAGTTGGCGCGGCAGCATTGGAGAAAGTGGGCGAATGGCTGCAGATTGCATTTTGTTATTCCTTATTTTGATCTGTTTGGTTTAACTTAGGCCATGCCAAGATCAGCAGCAATGAGCGGAATGTTCAAATGACTTAAATCTGCTGATGCTTTTGGTCATTTCTATGAAATCCCTCGAAATTCAGTTGACGCTTCAGGTAAACTATTCGGGTTTATAACGAATTGGGGAAATTCGATGACTGATGACATTAGCTTGGAAGAGCGCAAAGTGATTTACCGTGCGCGTCGTGGTTTAAAAGAACTGGATGTCTATTTTGATCCCTACGTCAAAAATTACTACCTGAATGCCGAACCTTTTGAAAAGCAGATGTTTGCAGAGCTGGTTGAGCAGGAAGACCCGGATTTACTGGACTGGTTTATGGAAGTGTCTGAACCACCACGTCCTGAATTGAAAGATTTTATCAAGAAGCTTAAATTTTACGTTCATGGATAATCGTTGCTTCAAGCTGAAACGCAGTCTGTGTGCATTGGCGTTTCAGCTTTTTATTTTTGCACTGCTGATGTATCTATTGTATCAGTTATTACCGATTGCACTTTGGGCAGTGTGTGCTGCCATAGGCTTGGTGATTTATCAGCTATTTTACCGCAAGACACCACAGATTGAGCAGTTTGAATATCTGGATGGACGTGAATGGTCATTGACCGCCAAAGCACGACCGACCCGTCGGGTATGTATTAGTCACGTGATTGATCATCAGGCGTATATTGTGGTGTATTTTCAGCATGCCAAGGCGCGACCTTTACTAATCTGGTGTGATCAATTGCCACTCAAACAATGGAAATCCTTAAAATTATTGACTAAATTAATTTAGTTGTAAGACAAACACATTTTAATTATTTAATCAAAATGCTCATAAAACAAATATTTAGATCAACTTCCTATTTTTATTTTCAGAAAAAAACTAAGTTTAATCGATGACTTAGAGAGATTGTCTGATAATTTATCCCCGGTGTTTTATTTTTAGCCTGTACATTTAACTCACCAACAGCAACTACGGGAGACCTTAATGGAATTTCCAGTGTGGATGTTTCTGATCGTAGCGATTGTTTTGGCTCTGGTGATCGGACGACTCGGGACGGTGCTGAAGGATAAATTTTCATCTTAATCAAGCAGGGTTTTATCATTTTTCTGCTTGTACAGTTAATAAGTAGCATGTGCTGAACCGTCGCAATGCTACTTTTTTTTGCCCAAAATTTGGGATTCTCCTAAATACAGTTAATTGCAGCGCGGCCATTTAATGGCAAAGTGTCTTGTCTAAATTAGAGTAAATACTCTTTTATTCACAAAATGCTTCTGATATCTTTAGCAGAAAGATGGACATAATCACAATTATAGAGGACAGGAAAATGTCAGGCGTCCGTAAAATATGCCAAGGTATGGCGACCATTGCAATAACAACAACAGTTTTGACGGGGTGTTCTCAGGTCATTAAAACCGGTGCGAATGTTGCACTGGGTTTCACCGAAAACCATATTGTACCGCCGATTTTAGCGATGGATGATGCTGAAATGGTATGTAATTCAGGGAATTCTTTAACGCCGGCTATTATGGCGACCAAAGAAATGGGGGCGGATCCGACCCGGGTGGCCGTGTTGATGTATTCGGCTGCCGGTATTTGTGCCGAGCAAAAAGCGCTGGAAGCCGAGTTACGCTATTTACGTGCTTCAAAAACCAATCAGGTGGCAGAAGCCCAAGATGCCCGAATCGAGCAGAAGCGCTGGGCAGCACTGGCGGCACAGCGTCAATATACCGGTTATCAACTGTTCCAGAGCCGTTATGAAAAGAAATACCAAAAAGCCTTGGGTGAAGAATGCCCGCGCATGAATAGTGATATCGAGCAAACGGTTTATCTGCTGGGTATGCTCAGTGGCTTGCAAGCCATGACCAATGATATTAACTCGGGTGGTGCAGTGCATGTACCGAAAGATATTGCTGCCGTGGTTGAACGCGGCATGGTGTGTCTGGATAACGCGAAATTCTGGGGTGCTCCGAATGCCACCCGTGCGGTGATCTGGACCTTATTGCCAGGCGCAAGGGAAGGCAAGCCTGACCCTTACCAAACATTAAAACAATCTACACAAATTGGCGAGCAAAAAGGTGTACGTTTATCTCATGCCTTGTATGCAGTAGCGGCTCAGGCCAGTGGTGATGATGCCAAAGTCCGGGATGCCTTGAAAACCTTTGCTCAGGCACGTACCGAGGAAAAACCAGTGAATCCGCAATTCAAGCTGATTGACAGTATGGCCGCGATTATGGTCAGTGGTATATCGGATCGTTACTGGACAGAAAATACCGGTATACGTAGTGGCGATGATGGCATGCAACGTTTCTGGGATGAATCCGACAGTTCTTCCGAACTTGATGATCTGTTCAGTGCGGATTTGTAATGCATATATTATGCATAAAGCTTCAGGGATGAAGTCAAACTAGATGGTCAAGGAGGACAACAGGCCGATGCTAGATCAACATTTTCGACGAAAAATTATTTTTCTAGCGGCTTTTGTCTCTCTCTCTGCATGTCTGCAAATTTTTCAGGATCATTTCATCTACTGGCAAGAAAGCCTGTTGGGTGAATTCTGGCGACTCTGGACAGCGCACTGGGTACATGTGGGCTGGATCCATTATTTTCTGAATATTCTCGCCTTTATCTGTTTACCTTTCATTTTTCCACGCGCCACCGTCTGGCATTTCTGTGCCATTTTGCTGATCTTGCCGCCGTTGATCAGTTTAAGCTTTTATTTTTTCTTACCCAATATTGAAGCCTATGCCGGCCTGTCGGGCGTGCTGCATGGTGCCTATGTAGCCGTAGCCTGTGTGCATTTGCTGTATAAGCGGGAACGCGGCTTTGCGGCGCTGGTGTTATTTCTGATTTTTGCCAAACTGGTCTGGGAAAACACCATTGGCAATGTCGGGACGGCGCAGCTGATCGGCAGTCCTGTTTTGGTTGAAGCACATTTACTTGGGGTGATTTGGGGCGTGATTCTGGCGCTGATCTATATTGTGAGCAATTATTTTCGGGACAATTAAAGTGCAGAGATAAATAAGTTACTTGGCAGAAAATACAAAAAGAAAATATAAATTGTCATTTTTATTGTGCCAATTTTCATGCACAGTCAAAACATAGAATAAAGATCCTGACCTTTGAAAAGGAATTTTCGGGGCAGAAGGGAAGATCGGCGTCCTAGACCAAGCATCAGGCCGCTAAAATAAAAATAGGAATACACATGCAAAATGATGATCAAAACAGATCAGGATTAGGTCTGTTGCGTTATATATGGACAGAGTGGATCTCGACCTTCGTCGTGCTGGTTTTACTTTTGCTCACTTTGATTATTGGCACCGGGGAAATGATTCACGGTCAGTTGCTGCGTATGGGCGAGCGTATTTACGGCGATCCGGCAACAGGAATGCAATATTCATTTTTAAGGGCTGAACCGACGCGTCCACAATGTGAACGCAATATCAATGTTGATCAGCGCGTTCAGCAGCAGATGAAAGCCGATGCAGCCGATGAATACGCCGATTTCTTCGGGGTGCGTTCGGAAACGGATGTCCGTGCTGCGGTGTTACAGGCACAGCAGGTCTGTGAAGAATCCTACCTGTTTTATGATAAAGCCATTCAGCATGTGCAAGCACATCCAAGTATTCGGGCTTATCGGACGTTTGAAACTTCTTTCTTTGGCATCTTTAAGTTTGGTACTGAAAACCGGGCTTTGCTTCTGGTCATCATGGTGGTCTTTGCTGCGACCAGTGCCACCCTAAAAACCCATCATATTGGCTTACGTAGCCCGAGCACGCGTATCGACTTTAAAGTCTATTCGGTCGCCATGCTGGTCGGTAATGCTTTCCTGGCATTTTCATCCTATAGCCAATATCAGTCCGTATTGAACTCGGGCGTGCCGATGGGGGAGATGAAGTACATCTACTGGTTGTGGATGATTCTGTTCAGCACACTCACCTTGATCAGCCTGTATCAGGTGATCAAACAACCAAAACCAACGCGTGAGGGCGGCAGTTTTGGTCTGGCCTTTCTGAGTGTGCCGTTGTATGCCTATATGGCCATTACTACCGGGATAAACTTCACTTTCTTTATGGACTATCCAATGGGACAGGGGATTTACCTCGGTCAATTGGTGGAGTTTTCTAGTATCTTTCTGAATCTGGCCTTATTTATCTGGGCCGGTATGTTGCTGAAACAGACCCGTGTCGTGGACATGTTCCTGAATATTCTGCGTCCTTGGAATCTAGCACCTGAAACCCTGACTTGGCTAATCTTGCTGGCAGCTGCATTACCGACTGCTTATACTGGAGCATCAGGGATTTTCGTAATTGCCGCAGGTGCGATTATTTATAAGGAAGTCTGGAATGCGGGTGGACGCCGTCAGTTTGCACTAGCAGCCACCGCAATGTCCGGCTCAATGGGCGTAGTCTTACGTCCTTGCTTGCTGATTGTTGTTGTGGCATCACTCAATAAAGAAGTGACCACCGACTTACTGTATCACTACGGGATTTATGTCTTCCTGCTCAGTTCGACTTTATTCCTGGTAATTTCCCTGTTCTTTGCAGAAAACAAATTCCGGATTGCTGCACCTAGCGTAGCAGCTCCTCAATCGGGTCGTGCCTTCATTGCGATTATTCCATATATCGTGATTTTCATTCTGATCTGGTTATTCTATAAATATGCTTTGTCGACTGATCTAAATGAATTTACCGCACCGGTGATGATGCCGGTCATTCTGCTGATGATTGTCCTGTTCGATAAGTTACGTCATGAACCTGCGCCGTTGCCGGCAGTGGGACATTGGGATGAAACCTTGACCGCAACTTTAAACTCAAGATCGACTCCTGAACTGGCGACAGCCGGTGCCGCGGCCAATGCAGAATATCGTGAAGCTGAACATAGCGAACAACCAGGCAAAGAGCTGGCTGTTGATCATACTGTGCAGCGTTCAAAAGCGACTGAAATTTTACGTAAGGTCGGTTTCTGGAAGTCCATGCATATTTCGACCAGTGAGACCGTGGGACATATTGGTGCTCTGGTCATCCTGATGGCACTATCGGTGAGTGTGGGTGGCTTGCTGGAACGTATTGAAATTATGGAAGCCTTCCCGACCGATATCAGCAGTACCATTCTGGTGATTTCACTGATTGTCGGCTTGATGATTTTTGTCGGGATGATCATGGATCCATTTGGCGCGGTGATTCTGATCTCGGCGACCGTTGCTCCAGTGGCCTATCAATATGGCATTCATCCGGTACATTTCTGGATGATTACCCTGATTGGTTTTGAGCTGGGCTATGTGACGCCACCGGTTGCGCTGAATCATCTGCTGGCCAGACAGTCGATTGGTGATGCCGAAGTGGCCGAAGCGGATGCAGAAGTACGACACCTGTCTTTCTACTACCGTTATGAACGCTGGATTTTGCCGGTGATAGTATTGCTGCCTGCGATGCTGATCATTGCCTATGTGCCTTATATCTTTAAGCTGTTCGGCTGGTATTAATAAGAGAAAAGTAATAAAAAAGCACCTACGGGTGCTTTTTTAATGTATCTAATTTGAACTCTTTGATCAGATATTAGATGAATTCAGGCGCTTTTGCAGTATCGGGCTACACAGTAGAATTGCACAGAAAATCAGCCCCAGCCCAATCAGGCTATAAAGGTCTGGAACTTCCTGCCAGAACAGAAATCCCCACATACCAGCAAAGAAAATTGCCACATAGTTGACCGGTCCAATCTGTCCTGCCGGAGCCAGCTTGTAGGCATTTGACATAAAGAGTTGGCTGAAATTGGCCAGGATACCGGCAGTAATCAGATAGCTGAGTTCTGTCAGGGTATAAGGTCGCCATAGCCAGAACATCGGAATCACTGAAATCAGGGTGCCAATAAAGCAGAAATAAAACACGATTTTTTCCGGAGACTCGGTTTTAGTCAGTGCTCGAACCGTGACAAAGGCCATCGCCGCCAGAAAACTCGCACTCAAACCAATGACCGACATTAGATTGAATAAACCCGAATCCGGTTTGGCAACACAGAGTACCCGACGAAACCAATCAGAGCCACGACTAACATGCTTGCTGTTATTTTTTCCTTGAGAAATAGCCAAGCAATCAGCGGAATAAAAATTGGGGAAGAGTAGGTGAAAACCATGGCATTAGAGAGTTTTAAATGGGCAATGGCATAGAAAAAGCCGTACATGGCAGTCAGGCCGACTACTGCGCGCCAGGTGTGCATCCACAGTTTTTCAGTCTTGAAAAAACCAATTCCCTTGTTAAAAATGAAGGGCAGAAAAATAAACAGCCCGACAAAATTGCGAAAGAAGACCACGGTGGCGTTATCAACCGTTGCTGAGGCATAACGGATACACACGCCCATGACTGAAAAGAGAAAAGCAGAGCAGGTCAGTAACAGAATGGCTTTAAGCAGATGCGGAGCGGCTGGGGCAGACATGGAAACAACTGAGCTAGAAGATCTGACGATATTCTAGCTGAAATGCTGTCGAGATTTACTGGCTTTGAGCAAGTTGTGCTTCAAGTAACTTGATCTGTTCCTCTTTCAGTTGGATCAACTGGTCGGCATCGCTATGCTGCGCATCCAGTGTGGCCTTTTGTTCATTGAGCTGAACTTGGATGTCATCTAATTTAGCCACTTCTTCTTTGGCCAAACTGGCATTCTCCGGCACCGGTGCATCTAACAGCTGATCTGATACCAGTGCTTTAGCTTCGATGGCCTCAGCTGCTTTGGCTGCCGCCGTATCTTCTTCAGTTTTCGCCGCAGGTTTTGCTGCCGAAACAGCTGCGATATCTTCCTGATGCATGCGTTCCGCTTCACCGGAAGAGGCATTCAACCACTGATATAGTAATACCAATGCAACGACAGTAACTAAAGCCCCCATAATCCCCATTAAAAGTTTGGGGTTATTTCTTTGTTCTACTGACATAGCTTGAACCTTGATTTTTATTTTACTGAACGAGGTTTAAACTGAATCACGCCAACTTCATCTGGAACAGCTGGTGTTTCTGGTTGATCAACATGTGTGGGACGATTTTCTTCATAACCACATTCAATACATTCGATCCATTCATCTTCACCAGAGGTCAGCATGACGACGCGATCTAATGCCTGACATTTTGGACATTTTGCGCCTGCAATGAAACGACGTTTAATGGTCATCATACTCACCTTGTGATCAACGTAAAAAGCTAGTTTAAGCGTTTTTAGAGCTGTTCGTCCAACCTTGATGACGCAGCAATGCATCTATTTTTGGCTCGCGTCCGCGGAAATTGATAAATGCGTCAAGTGCTGTGTCTTTTCCGCCAACTGCGAGGATATTTTCCCGAAACTGCTTTCCGGTAGTGGTATTGAAAATACCTTCATCTTCGAAGCGGTCGAAAGCATCACTGGCCAAAACTTCGGCCCATTTATAGGAATAATATCCCGCTGCATAACCACCGGCAAAAATATGACTAAAGCTGTGCTGGAAACGGTTATAGTCAGTCGTCGGTAGAACCGCATATTTTTCACGGATCTCATTCAGAGTAGCCTGAACCTGTGTTGCATTTAAAGCCGGATTAGCACGGTGAATACTCAAGTCAAACAGGGCAAATTCAAGCTGACGCAGGGTTTGCATGCCAGACTGGAAGAAACGTGCATCGAGCAAGGCCTTGAGCAGTTCAGCTGGTAGGGATTCTTGGGTTTCGATGTGTTCACTGAGCAGATCGAGACTTTCCTGATCCCAAGCCCAGAATTCCATAAACTGGCTTGGCAGCTCGACCGCATCCCACGCCACGCCATGGGTACCTGCTACCGCAATATTGTCCACTTCTGTCAGCATATGATGCAGGCCATGGCCGAATTCATGGAACAGGGTAATCACTTCATCATGGGTCAGGAGTGCAGGGTGATTGCCGACAGGTGGGGTAAAGTTACCGACCATATAGCAAATCGGTTTTTGCAGGCCATCACTGGTCTGCATACGGGAACGGAAACCACTCATCCATGCACCGCCGCGTTTGCCCTGGCGTGCATACAGGTCAAAATAGAAACCGCCAATCACCTGACCCTGATCTTCCAGTTCAAAATAACGTGCATCCGGATGCCATACAGGAGCTTCACGTTCAATGACCTGAATGCCATACAGACGATTAACAATACTGAACAGGCCTTGCAGGATTTTCGGTGCAGGGAAGTAAGGTTTAAGCGCTTCCTGTGATAAATTAAATTGCTGCATTTTTAGCTTTTCAGAATAATAGCCGCTGTCCCAAGGTTGCAGATCACGGATGCCATCTTCAGCAGCAATCGCTTTCAGTTCAGCAATTTCTTTCTCTGCTGGCGCGCGAGCATGCTCTGCCAGATCACGCAGGAATTCGTCTACTGCCTCTACACTTGGTGCCATTTTGCTGGCTAAGGATAATTCCGCATAATTATTAAAGCCAAGCAGTTTTGCCATTTCCAGACGCAGGCTGAGAATTTCTTCAATCAACGCGGTATTGTCAAACTCGCTCTGTTCAGCCTGATCTGACGCGCGAGTGGTATAGGCCTTATATAATTCTTCACGCAGAGGACGATTTTCTGAATGGGTCATGATCGCCAGATAAGACGGAAAATCCAGCGTAGCCACCGGTTGATCCAGCTCGCGTTGCTGACCATATTGTTTTAACAGCTCAATATTATTTGAAGATAGACCGGCTAACTCATCTTCACTCAGCGGTCTGAAATAGGCTTGAGTCGCATCCAGCACATGGTTGGAGAAGTCGGAAGATAATTGGGACAGACGCGCAGAAATTTCTGCATAACGTTTTTTCGCTTCACCCTCTAATGCCACCCCAGACAGTTTGAAATCACGTAAGGCCAGTTTAATGGCGCTTCGCTGCGCTGCCGGCAGTTCATTATAAATAGACGCATCATAAATATGCTGATAGGTCTGATACAGCGCCGTATGTTGGCCCAGTTGCGTATAGTATTCGCTAAGACCCGGTAAGAGTGCTTGATAGACATCACGGGTTTCGGCATTGCTCATGACTGCATTTAAATGCGACAGGATGCCCCAAGACTCGCTCATATTATTTTCGAGTGTGTCGACATGTTCCAGTGTAGTCAGCTGCTCCTGTACTGAAGTAGGTGTTTCGGTGAGGTCATTCAGGAATTTTTGTCCCTCAGCAATACAGCTTTCAATTTTTTGTTTTAGCTCAGCCAGCGTAATCTGATCAAATTGTGGAACAGGCAAATTTGCCTTTTCTAAAGTCATGTCGGTCTGCCAAATAAATTTTCAGTGTTAGTTCTAGAAGTAAGGCTTCTTGATCGAGAAATCAAGCTTGACCGGTGATTTATTCTGAAGCAGGAAGTATAGAGATCTATTCAATCTCATTCACAATGACGCCCAAGGCACTTGTGCGAATCTTAAGTTGCAGTTCAACCGATTGATGTTGCTCGCTGAAATTCCGAAGCTGATAGTTCAAGAATAGGCAAAATTCCATAGTCTGTTTCAAAGGAATAGGAAATATGTCTTTGCAGATCTTTGAATTTCACTGCTTGAGTGTGGATCAAAATAGGATGCGGTTTTCCTGTCAGTTTTGTTTAGAAATAGGGCGGGTACGTGATCAGAATGATCCAAGATGATAATTCGATGCGGTGAACATTTTTATTCCAATCATATTTATTCTGGATAAGGTATAAAAGAAAAAAGAGCGCCGTAGCGCTCTTTTTAAACCGTCAAAAATTATTCAGTCTTGGCTTTTGCATTCGACTTTTTCTTTTTGACCTTGGCCTTTTTCTTTACTTTATCTTTAACCTTTGCTTCAGGCTTTCCTGTAGATGGTTTAGCAGACTTTTTACTGTAAGAGCTGGGTTTTCCTTTTCCTTTTTTGCGTCGTATGGGCTGTTCTCCATCGGCGCTCAAGTTGGATTTAGATTCACGTTCATTGTTGCCGAACACTTCTTCTGTCGCTGCTGGACGTGATACTGGTTTTTTCTCGCTCACGCGCGGTGCACGGGCACGAACTGCACGGCCAGCATGGCTAAGCTGTTGCACCAGTTCAAAGTCGATCTTGCGTTCTTCCAGATTGACGCCGGCAACCTTGATTTTGACTTCATCGCCCAGACCAAAGACCTGACCACGGTTTTGGCCGATCAGATTCTGGCTGCTTTGATCAAAGACAAAGAAGTCATCGCCTAGCTGGCTGACATGCACCATTCCATCGACATAGAGATCTTTTAGCGTTACAAACAGGCCGAATTCTGCCGTCGCACTGATGATGCCGACAAATTCTTCGCCCAGATGCTGCTGCATATAATGACATTTCAACCAGGTCGTCACCGAGCGCGATGCTTCATCTGCACGACGTTCTGTCGCTGAGAAATGTTCACCGGCATCATCTAAAGCACCACCTGAAAGCGGAGATGGCTTGTTATTTAAATGTGCTTTGATTGCACGATGCAATAACAAATCCGGATAACGACGAATTGGTGAAGTGAAATGTGTATAGGCTTCATACGCCAGACCATAATGGCCTGCATTACTCGCACCATAATAAGCCTGCATCATGGAGCGTAATAACACCGCATGAATACTTGGTGCATCAATCCGGTCTTTGGTCGCTTCAATCACCGCCTGATAATCTTTCTGAGTCGGCTGTTCCGGGAAATTCAAACCCAGCAGCTTGACGAAGTCACGGACTTTCTGGATACGCGAGAACTCAGGTGGTTCATGCACGCGGTACAACATCGGCATTTCATTTTTCAATGCATATTCTGCAGCTGCCACGTTAGCCAGCAACATACATTCTTCAATCAGCTTATGCGCATCATTACGGGTGCGTGGAAGAATTTCTTTAATTCCGCCCAGTTCGTCGAAGGTCATGTAAGTTTCAACGGTTTCAAATTCCATGGCATGGCGTTCAGCACGTAAACTTTTAAGAATTTGATAAAGCTGGAACAGGGTGTTGATCGACTTGCGAACTTCACGGTCTGCGGTAATCGCCTGGCTGTCGCCTTCCAGATACTGTGCGACCTGATCATAGGTCAAACGTGCCTTGGAATGCATGACAGACGGATAGAACTCAAAACTAGTGACACGGCCAGCACGTGACAGTTTTAAATCACAGACCATACATAGGCGGTCAACGTTCGGATTTAACGAACACAGGCCATTCGACAATGCTTCAGGCAGCATCGGTAAAACAAAGTGCGGGAAGTAGACTGACGTCCCGCGTTCCTGCGCTTCATCGTCCAATAGTTTGCCTGGACGTACATAATGGCTGACATCGGCAATGGCCACGACCACGCGATAACCACCGCCGGGACGTTTTTCGGCATAAACCGCATCATCAAAGTCACGTGCATCTTCACCATCAATAGTAACTAAAGCTAAATCACGCAGATCCACACGACCTTCACGGTCTTTGGTCGTTGGTTCTTTAAAGCTCTCGGCTTCTTTAACAACTTCTTCCGGAAATTCATACGGCAAACCATATTCTAAAATGGTTTGTGGAATGATGATTTCAGTATCGGCCTTATCCGCCATGGACTGCACAATATGTCCGGTCGCGAATTCTTCACGGGTCGGATAGGTATCAATCGCCACACGAATCGAATCACCTAGATTGACTTGGGCATGTTCAATCAGTTCTTTTTCAAGAGTGATTGGCTGATGCGCATTCGGGTTGGCTGGCTGGATAAAGTATTCACCATCATACTCTGACACTTTACCAATGATCTGTTTGACACGATGCTGCACAACTTCAGTAATATAGCCCCAGGCCTTACCTTTACGGTCTACCGAAGTCTGACGCACTTTAACGCGGTCACCATTAAAGACTAGGCGCAGTTCACGCTCAGCCAATAATAGGTCGTCCTGGCCGGAAATGTTGGCAGTTCCCATCCCTCGGGAATTGATATAAACCGTCGCTTCGGATTCAGGTTGCTCGACGGCAATCTGAAACTTGTAGCCATCTTTCATCAGTTGCCCGTCACGCACCATCGCAATTAAACGATGGCTCAGGGCATCAATACTTTTTTGATCTGCAATTTCAAAATGTTCGACCAGGTCTGCATGGGACTGGGCATTGTTCTTTTCGATGGTTTCTAAAATGAGCGTGCGGCTAGGGATAGGGTTGTCATAACGTTCGGCTTCAGCTTTTGCTTCAGGATCGACCCAGTTTTTCATCATGTCTTTAAATTTATCTTAGGAGATAGGTTTAGCATAAAACATGTATGCGCAGACTGCACGTAAATGATTGCAATAATCCATTTAAGTTTTCAATTTTCTGTTAATTTTCGATAACTGGAAATTTATGCAGTTTTTTTGCCATCAAAATGCACGAAAAATCGCGGAATTGCTTAAAAAGTATTTAAACGAGCAAAAATATGCACTTTTTTTTGATGCTGTGCTTGCAGTGCCATGCCGAAATTTGTATTATGGCCGCACGTTACGGTGAGATGGGTGAGTGGCTGAAACCACGTCCCTGCTAAGGACGCATACGGGTAACTGTATCGAGGGTTCGAATCCCTCTCTCACCGCCACGCTTACTTACGTCGCGCGCTCATAGCTCAGCTGGATAGAGCACTTGGCTACGAACTAAGGGGTCGGGAGTTCGAATCTCTCTGAGCGCACCAAGTAAGTTAAGCAGAAAAAAACGTATTGCCAACCGAGGTACACAAGTTACGCGCTCATAGCTCAGCTGGATAGAGCACTTGGCTACGAACTAAGGGGTCGGGAGTTCGAATCTCTCTGAGCGCACCAACTTGAACAATCAACCGCACATGTTGCGGTTTTTTTGTGCCTAAAATTTACAGAAACACTAGGCATCACGTGCTAAAAATAAGTCTCAGGCTAGTTAATAAAAATAAAGGCAGTCGTGATGAGAAAAATCATTGTCCAGGAATTTTTGACCCTCGATGGTGTAATGCAGGCGCCCGGCGGCCCGAAAGAAGATATATCTGGTGGTTTTCAATATGGTGGCTGGGTGGCACCGTATTTTAAGGCGGAACCTGATCCGACATTTGATGTCATTATGCAAAAATGGATGCAGCCCTCCGATATTCTTTTGGGGAAAAATACTTTTCAGATTTTTGAATCTTACTGGCCCACACATACTGAAGACTGGCCGGGAATTAATGATGTCAATAAATATGTTCTTTCTACCAGTCTGGAGCATTCCGACTGGCAAAATACCCTTTTTCTGAAAAGCATTGATGAGATAATCAAGCTTAAAGCATCAGGAGAGGGGGATATTCGCGTGTATGGCAGTGCTGCAGTGGTACAGGCGCTTTTCAAATATGAGCTTATGGATGCTTCGTCTGCTGACTTTTCCAATTATACTGGGTGTTGGCAAACGCCTGTTTAGCAATGAATCAATACCAGCTGCTTTTCAGTTGATAGATCACTTGGCTAGCTCAAATGGTATTGTGTTTACGCATTATCAAAGGACAGGAGAAGTAAAGACTGGAACAATAGGCGAGTGATAAAGAGTAAAAGGGTGATAGCCGTTTTGTATTTGAATTCTATTCTGGCTGGATATCTGGTTGAGAATACTTAAGGCTGACGCCATTGCGTGGTGCAGGATTTTTTTGGAAAATACAGCTTCTTAGTTGAATTAATTAAGTGCTTTTAGCTCTAAATCCGCAGAAGTTTTCAGCAGAAAACTATAAATTTTGATACATCGTTTAATTACTGTACATTCAGTTATAATTTTATTAAAAAACACTTAACAAGACTGAAAAAGCTCGTATAATGCACCCCATCAAGACGTCGCGCTCATAGCTCAGCTGGATAGAGCACTTGGCTACGAACTAAGGGGTCGGGAGTTCGAATCTCTCTGAGCGCACCAACTTGATCACATCGACAGATGTAAAACTGGAAGAAACCACTTTTTTTAAAGTGGTTTTTTTGTGCCTAGAATAAATTAAATGTGTTAAAAAATTATTTCATCTTCTGTTTAATCTTTAAAGCCAACACGGTATTGCCACCAATCGCGGGTAACATGTCGTGATAAGGCATACTTCGCATCGCTCTGAGTAGAAATGGGGCTTGGTCATGAATTTTCATGGCACTGGTGATATTTAATAATGTCCCGTTGCCTTGCGGAATCAGATGCATTCCACCTCTGACAAACTGCAAATCTCCACCGACAGCATCAAACTGATTTTCTAAACTGTTGGGATAATCAAAACGCAGCTTAAAATCGAAGGGAATATTGATCACGCCTAAGCCGACTGAAATTTTATAGTCTGCATCAAAGCTATTGGGATCAATTTTTTTGATGTCGATGTCTGTAATCTGGCGCGGAAAAAGTTCCTGATAAGCAGGAGCACTGAGCCAGCGTTGCATGTGTTGTGGGTTTTTGGCGAAATATTGATAACTGCTACTAAAACGCAAGCTTTCTAATCCATGCTGATAGGGCACTTTATTTGATGGCAAGATGAAAGAAACCGGTTCCTGGGAGAGCTGACTCAGTGTGGCAATTTTTTGAACCTGGCTCGAATTTAACGGGGTTTCAGGGAG
>NZ_JBAPXX010000162.1:0-5857 GCF_049284435.1 Acinetobacter sp.
TTTAGAACATAGCAAAAGCCGCATAGACAAACAAATAACGTCCAATTTTAGCGATGCTGACGATGAGCAAAAAACGGGCGAAGTTTTCTTTTAATAGTCCCGCAATCAGGGTAATCGGATCACCAATAATAGGCACCCAGCTCAGCAGTAAAGACCAGTAACCATATTTCTGATAGGTCATTTGTGCCTTGAGCATCTTGTCTTCTGAAACCGGAAACCATTTTTTATGTTTATAATGTTCGATCTTGAGGCCCAGATACCAGTTCACACACGATCCCAGAATATTCCCCAGACTGGCCACCGCAATTAACAGCACTGCATGCTGCTCACCCTGCACTAAAAGCCCCAGCAAAACAGCTTCAGACTGTAAAGGTAGTAAGGTCGCTGCACCAAAGGCCGACAGAAACAGTAAAAACAGGCTCATTACAGCATTAACGGCTCAAGCCCATTTTTTTCTTGGCTTTACTATATTCCCAACTGGACCAAACAACTGCTGTCACCATCGCCATGATCCGTGCCCACTTATACTGCTCATTGAGCGGTGCAATTGCAGCACGTAAAATCTGCTGATCTTTGGTATTTAGGGCGGCAATTACCTGATCGATATGCACAATTTCAGCAACATACAGCACTAAACATGCAGTAATTCCAAAGAGGATACTCCAGTAAATTCGGGTATTGCTTTCAACAATCTTGGTAAAGTTCAGAAGAAAATCGTTCATATATCCATCCAATAAAAAACCACCATAAGGGTGGCTTTATTTGCTTAAGGCTATTTTAGCATAAAGGCTGCAGCTTAACTGACCTGTATCGCCAGCGCTTTCTGAACTGCAGGACGTGCATTCAAGCGATCAATATATTTGGAAACTTCAGGATAGTCTTCCAGATTGATCTGCTGCCAGTCGTGTCGCAATAACCAAGGGAAAATGGCCATATCTGCAATCGAGTATTCGCCGGCCACATAATCCTGCCCGACCAGCTGTTTATTCAACACGCCATATAAACGTTTCGTTTCATTGACATAGCGTTCTGTAGCATAAGTAATCCGCTCAGGTGCAAAACGGCTAAAATGATGATTTTGCCCGAGCATCGGCCCCAAACCACCCATTTGCCACATCAACCATTGTTCCACCTGAACACGCTTTACTTCATCAGTTGGATAAAAAAAACCTGTTTTTCGACCCAGATATTGCAAAATCGCACCTGACTCAAAAATTGAAATGGCGCGGCCATTTGGCCCATCCTGATCAACAATTGCCGGAATTTTATTATTGGGAGAAATAGCCAGAAAATCGGACTGGAACTGGTCATTTTCCAGAATATTGATGGGAATAATTTGATATTCCAGCCCCATTTCTTCTAGAGCAATACTAATTTTATGGCCGTTGGGGGTGCCCCAATAATATAAATCGATCATTTTCTTTTAATACTCCCTGCACCTTTGCTGTACGACGATGTACTCAACATAGAGGATTTAGAAAGAAACAACAAGTCTGCATTTAAAAATTGTTTTTTAATAAATATCAAAATCTTATTAAAAATTTATATAATTTTTTATTTTTGATCTTGAAAATTTCAGCCCCAAACACATATTTATTTCTGCATAAGGATTAAGTCAATCTTATGCCCTGTCGATGTCTGACATGACAGATCTTATTTTCTTGTTTTTATAACTTTGCTTAAGTGAGAAGGTTCTAATCATGAGTAACTTAAATCTTCATCCATTGTTTCGTCGTAGCATCGGTTTTGATCGCTTGAATGACTTTATTGACTATGCCATGCAAAGCGATGCACCGAATTATCCACCGTATAATATCGAAAAGCATGGTGAGAATAATTACCGCATCGTGGTGGCAACTGCGGGTTTTCGTCAGGAAGAACTCGACATTCGTCTGGAAAATAAGTTGCTGACCATCTTGGGCAAGCCTGAAAACCACAGTAATGACACTATCGAATTCCTGCACAAAGGCATTGCGCGACGTGCATTTAAATTGTCTTTACGTCTGGATGAATATATTGAGGTACAACAGGCAGACTATGAAAATGGTTTATTGATCATTGACTTGCAGCGCATTATTCCAGAAGAAAAATTGCCGCGTCAAATCCCGATTGGCAATAAACTGCTTATTGCAAATGATGAAAAATCAGTGGAATAAGCTCGATTGAGCGTACACAGAAAGGTCCGCAAGGACCTTTCTTTTTGACTACAGATTCCCTAAGCTCATGGAGGCAATACGCTTTCTGATCATAAAAAATAAACCATGAATGCGCCAGAAAATATCCTGTTTCATCAAGCTAGCCCCATCATGCGCGCTATGGGATATTTACTTTTTTGTTATCCGGTCGGAATATTCAGCATTTTTTATTTCAGCAGTGCGCGTAGCAATTCCAGCTTTCTTCAAGGTCTGTTATTTTTATGGCAAGAGTCTCCTGGCTTTTATGTTTATATTGGCGGCTTTCTTGGTCTTTCGCTGCTTATGCTGGGAACCAAACTGAAAATAACCTCACACGCTATTTATTATACTTTGGCCGGTTTCCGCATCAGCCTGTGCTTAAAACGACATTCGGTACAGTATAGTTTTCTAAATCCGCGCTATGCTTCTCTTAAAGCACATCTCAAACGCTGGCTCTATAACATGCCAGCGCATGTGATCAGTCAACGCGATGGCACTTTGGATTTTAAATTGTGCCAGCCTGGTCTGATGAATCAAATTTGCCTCGGGTTTTTCCGGATTCAGCTATCGATGTTTTCCCGCCAGCAGGCCAAGGAAATTATTCAAGCTATGTACAATGCGTGGAATTTAAGATTATAAAGAATGATTCAAGCTCTGACTTTCATCATTCACTTTAAGCTAGAGAAAGACTGTCTATCAGATCCGATGAGTAAAAACTATTCATTGAAAAATAAATCAAATAAAGAAAAAATCTGATTGCTAACAAGAAGAAACTCTCATTTGGATCTTTTTTATTTTGAATACATATTGTACATTTAACCTATACAGTTAAAAACAAAAATATATTAAACAACAAGAACTTAAAAGCATTCATCCAATCCTTATTTTCCAATATATAGCACCTATATCTCTTGTATTCCCATTGAGCATTGGACTGATCTTGTGGAACATTGGCGAAGAAAATGGGAAATCATTTTCATATATTTTAAATACACTTTGGGCAGAGGGTTCAAATAGCTTCATCTACAGTTTAAGTTGCTTCCTAATCTCCTTCACCCTATGGAATATCCGACTGACGATTACTCAATCCAAAATTTATTATAGTATGTTTGGTATACCAACAATGTGGCGTATCAATAAGTATGATGTTTCAGATTGCCAAATCAATCCTAAATTTGACTCGCCTTATACTTGATTTTATCGAAAATTTAAGCATTTTAAAATACCAGAATCAGAACAATTATTTAACTGTCGATATGGCACGATCGAATTTGTCTTTAAACAAACAAATATCATCAATTGGTTCAGGCATAAATTTTCACTTATTTATCTCACAAGCTTTTCATCCAATCAGTCCAAGCAGATTATTCACGTCCTAGAAAAATATTGGGATTTAAAATAAATATCGGCACATAAAAAAAGCCCTGCATATGCAGGGCTTTTTTCGCTTAATGAGTGCTTACTTTTTCTTTTTAGGACCAAGTAGCATACCCATTTGACGGCCTTCCATTTTCGGCATCTGCTCAACAGTACCGAATTCAGCCACGTCAGTTTCAATTTTTTGCAATTGAGCTAGACCCAACTGTTGGTGCGCCATTTCACGACCACGGAAACGAAGCGTGATTTTCACCTTGTTACCTTCTTCAAGGAACTTAATGATTGCACGTAGTTTTACGTTGTAATCACCAACATCAGTACCCGGGCGTAGCTTGATTTCTTTCACCTGGACTTGATGTTGTTTTTTCTTCGCTTCTTTCTGCTTTTGCTTAAGATCAAACAAATGCTTGTTGAAGTCCATGATCTTACATACTGGTGGCTCAGCGTTTGCTACGATCTCAACAAGATCAAGCTCAACACTTTCTGCTGCGCGTAGGGCGTCAGCTAAGCTTACAATCCCTTTTTGCTCACCATTTTCGTCTACAAGACGGACTTCTTTCGCACGAATTTCATCATTCAAGGCAGGACGGTTTGATTTGTTACCGCCCTGTTGATTACGGTCAGGCTGTTTAATCGCTGTTACTCCACAATGTACCGGCCGCGTTCGGCTACGGCTGCTTTTACTAGGTCAACGAAAGCATCGATTGACATAGTACCCAAATTTGTTCCTGAGCGGGTACGCACGTTTACGGTACCTTCCTCTACTTCACGGTCCCCAAGTACCAGTAAGTAAGGAATACGCTCTAATGTACGTTCACGAATCTTAAAGCCGATTTTCTCATTTCTCAAGTCAGAAATTGCACGGATACCGTTTTCTTTAAGTTTTGCGACGACTGACTCACATGCCTCAGCTTGAGAATCGGTAATGTTCATCACGCATGCTTGCATTGGTGCCAACCAAGGTGGCATGAAGCCTGCGTAGTGTTCGATCAGTATACCAATAAAACGCTCGAAACTGCCAAGAATTGCACGATGTAACATTACTGGCTGATCGCGGTCATTATCTTCTGTGACATAAGACGCATCTAAACGTTCTGGCAAGTTAAAGTCACACTGAATGGTACCACACTGCCAGACACGACCTAAGCAGTCTTTCAGAGAGAATTCAATCTTCGGACCGTAGAATGCGCCCTCACCTGGTTGAAGCTCCCACTCAAGACCCGCAGCATCTAAAGCATCTGCCAAAGATTTTTCTGCCATATCCCAAAGCTTGTCATCACCCACACGTTTTTCAGGACGCGTCGACAACTTCATTTGTACTTCTTCGAAGCCAAAGTCTTTGTATACATCCAGTGTCAATTTGATAAAGTCTGCAACTTCAGGACCAATCTGTTCTTTGGTACAGAAAATATGCGCGTCATCTTGGGTAAAGCCACGTACACGCATAATACCGTGTAAAGAACCTGATGGTTCGTTACGGTGACATGAACCAAACTCTGCCAAACGTACAGGAAGATCACGATACGACTTCAAGCCTTGATTGAACACCTGTACGTGACAAGGACAGTTCATTGGCTTCACCGCATAGTTACGGTTTTCAGAATGCGTGGTGAACATGTTGTCTGCATAGTTGGCAGCATGTCCTGATTTTTCCCAAAGCGTGAAATCAACCACTTGAGGTGTGCGGATTTCTTCGTAGCCATTGTCTTGCTGAACTTTACGCATGTATTGTTCAAGCACTTGGTAAATGGTCCAGCCGTTCGGATGCCAGAACACCATACCCGGTGCTTCTTCCTGCATGTGGAACAAATCAAGCGCTTTACCGATTTTACGGTGATCGCGTTTTTCTGCTTCTTCAATACGTTTTACATAAGCCGCAAGCTGCTTCTTGTCTGCCCAAGCTGTACCGTAAATACGTTGTAGCTGCTCATTCTTCGCATCGCCGCGCCAGTAAGCACCAGAAATTTTAGTCAGCTTGAATGATTTTAAGAATTTGGTGTTTGGTACGTGCGGACCACGGCACATATCCAAATAATCTTGATGGTAGTACAAGCCCATTTGTGTTTCTTCAGGCATGTCTGCAATCAAGCGCAATTTGTATTCTTCGCCACGCGCTGTGAATTCTGCAATCACTTCATCACGCGGTGTCATTTTCTTCACAACATCATAGTCTTGATCGATGAGCTTTTTCATACGCTCTTCAATCGCTGCCATGTCGTCTAAAGTAAACGGACGTGGCATCCAGATATCATAGTAGAAACCTTCTTCAATGACCGGACCAATGACCATCTTTGCTTCTGGGAACA
>NZ_JBAPXX010000163.1:0-30487 GCF_049284435.1 Acinetobacter sp.
GTATAGCTTTCTGCCATCTCAATTAAATAATCAATAGAAACCGACTGAGGCGGAATTTTGCCCTGTACCAATGCCTGAAGTTCATGCATAAAAAATTTTCTTCTCATTAATCTATTTATATTGCTGCAATTATAAGCAGAGATCACATAAAATAGTGATCTATTTTGAGTGTTTTATAAACAAATTTTTTTAATTAAAAGTGATAAAAATCAATAGAAAAATTAGAGTAGGAAATAGTCGATATTTTTTAGAGTCGTGCATCTTTCACACTGAATGTGTTCAATGTGATCAAAAAAAAACAGGCTGAATCAATCAGCCTGTTTTAATGAAAAACAGCTTTGCATTAAGCTGTTTTTTCAGTTGCTACAGTCGCAGCATCTGCATTTACTGTTTCAGCAGGTGCTTTAGTCGCTGGAAAGTCTGGGAGATGAACCACTTGCGCCATTTGTGCAGACGCTTGAACAGAAAAAGCCATAACGGTTGCTGCGAAAGCAAATTTAAGAGCATTCATAGGATGACCTTTAATATCAGAGTGTTCAATAATTTGAACATAGGAGAATGTTTAAACTTAATTCGGGTGAAATAATAGCAAATAAGACTTAATAGAAAATGATAGATTCGGCAAATTCAAGCAGTAAATTTTAGATAAATTATTCTATAAAATAATAAATTAGTATATTTACTCTAGTTTAATTTTTATGACTTTACAGGGCTTTATGCTTTATTTTAGCGATGAGAATCTGGACTTAATCGAGTGCCAAAACAAGCGGTCATGTGTTTTTGATCTGCCAACTTAAGACTGAATTTCGAGCTTTGTTCAATCCATGTAAGTTTTTGCTATTGCTTGTTTACGGGCTGCTGCAATCTTCTAAGAATGGACTAAGATGGAATTTCATTAATTTTCACCCTGAGAGTTTTATTATGGCAATTGCAAAAGTGGTAGAAGTCAATTCAAGCAGCAATAAAAGCTTTGAAGATGCGATTCAAACGGGCATTCAAAAAGTCACAGAAACGGTCAAAAATGTACAAGGTGCTTGGATCAATGAACAGAAGGTTGTCATTAAAGAAAATAAAATCACGGAATATCGTGTCAATTTAAAAATTAGTTTTCTGGTTGATTAAGCGAATGCCATTCAATAACAAATAAAAAACCCCATTTGAAATGGGGTTTTTTATTGAACGTTGTTTTATTTAGCTTGGTCTGGCATGTCACAAGTTTCTGTTGAGCACTGTGCTGCCTGACTGTTGGTTGACGTATCGAGTGCTTTTTCAAATACTTGCAGGAAAACTTCTTTAGGCTGCGCGCCTGCCAATGCCACACGTTGATCAAAAACAAAGAAAGGCACGCCAGTCACTTTGAGTTGTTCATGTGCGACTTCCTGATCGAATTTGACAAAGTCGGCATATTCTTCCGAATCCAATAGGTCATCGACTTCGACCGGATTCAGGCCGATACGCGCTGCGACATCTTCCAGCGTTTCACGCTCTCCAATCGCCAGACCTTGGGTCATATAGCTATAGAAGAATGCTTCCTGTGCTTCATTACCCAGACCTTTGCTTTGTGCCAGATGAATCAGGCGATGTGCATTAAAGGTATTGCCTGAATTGGCACCTTCCCAGTTAAATTCAATACCTTCGGCTTTGGCCATCTCAGCAATATTGCGCTGCATATCTTCGACTTCTGCCACGGTGCGGCCATATTTTTGCGCCAGACGCTCAGAGTTGGAGACCTCCTGACGTACAGGTGCTTCAGGATCGAGCTGGAAACTGTGCCAATGTACTTCTAGCTCAATACCTGCTTCTTGTGCAGCAGCTTCTAAACGTTTTTTACCAATATAGCAGAAGGGGCAAACCACATCTGACCAGATATCTACGCGCATGTCATGTCTCTAATTTTGCTCTTGTGTTCAAGTATGAGGGTGAAGAATCAGAATTTAAAGCCCTTGAGCATCAGAAGTGTATTTCTACAGCATATCGGCAGGATAAATAAAAGAAGAAAGAGTAGGGGGTAGCCAGATGGCTTCCTTAATATAATCAGGTTCTGACTATTCAAAAAAATATAAAAGTGCCGTAAAAAAACGCCCCGTAGGGCGTTTTTTTGAATGCAGTTAATTATGCAGTTTTTACTGCAGCTTCAACAGCAAGCATGTGACCATTTTCTTCGAAGTTTGAGTGCCAAGAAAGCGCTTCACGAAGAAGATGAGGGGTATGACCGCCTTTTGCACATGCACGGTCAAAGTAATCATTCAGCGCATCGCGGTACATTGGGTGCGCACAGTTATCAATCACTGCACGTGCACGCTCACGCGGTGCCAAACCACGAAGATCCGCAAGACCTTGTTCAGTTACCAGGATATCTACATCGTGTTCCGCATGGTCGATATGTGAAGCAAACGGCACTACAGAAGAGATGTCGCCACCTTTCGCGATTGATTTGGTTACGAAGATCGCCAAGTGGGCATTACGTGCGAAGTCACCTGAACCACCAATACCGTTCATCATTTTGGTACCACATACGTGAGTCGAGTTCACGTTACCGTAAATATCAAACTCAAGTGCAGTGTTGATGCCGATAATACCTAAACGGCGTACCAGTTCAGGATGGTTTGAAATTTCCTGTGGACGTAATACCAGTTTGTCTTTGTATTGTTCAAGGTTGTTAAATACTTTCTCGCCATATTTAGCAGAAAGCGTAATAGAAGAACCTGAAGCAAACTTCATTTTACCGGCATCGATCAATTCAAAAGTACAGTCTTGTAGTACTTCTGAGTACATGATCAAGTCTTCGAAGTTTGAATCTTTCAGACCCGTCAATACGGCGTTTGCAATTGAACCGATCCCTGCTTGAAGAGGTCCCAAGTTTTTCGGTAGACGGTCTTCAGCCACTTCTTTTTCAAAGAAAGCGATCAAATGTTTAGCAATGCTTTGAGTCTCATCATCTGGTGCAGTTACAGTAGATGGAGAGTCATGCAATTCGCTGTTAAATACGATACCAACAATTTTAGATGGATCGATATTGATCGCATGCGTACCAATACGCTCATCAACTTGAGTCAATGGAATCGCTTGACGCGTTGGACGATAGGTCGGGATATAGATATCGTGCAAGCCTTCAAATGCCGGGCTTAAATTCGTATTGATTTCTACAATCACTTTTTCAGCAAAAATTGCAAAGCTTGCAGAGTTACCAACAGATGTTGTTGGAATGATGCCGCCATCTTCAGTAATCGCTACGGCTTCGATGATCGCAACGTCTGGTTTTTTCAACTGCAGGTTACGCATTTGCTCAACGGTTTCAGACAAGTGCTGGTCAATGAACATCACTTCGCCGTTATTAATCGCTTTACGTAAAGTGTTGTCTACTTGGAACGGTAAACGACGTGCCAATACGCCAGCTTCAGTCAATTGTTTGTCTAGATCGTTCCCTAGTGATGCACCAGTAATTAACGTGATCTTTAATGGATTTGCTTTTGCCTGTTGAACCAAAGCTAGAGGAACCGCCTTCGCTTCACCAGCGCGAGTAAAGCCACTCATACCCACAGTCATACCATCTTGGATGAATTCAGCCGCTTGTTCAGGGCTGATGACTTTGTTGTGTAGGGAGGCTAAACGGATACGATCTAAAGACATTTTAACTCTCATTAATTCTTAAACTATGATACGGATTGTACCGCTCAAAAAATGTATTGTGCATAGGTGTTAGGCTAAGGTCTAATTTTTTAGCTAAATGTAGGTATAATAAAAAATGATGATTTTTAAATGATTGAATTCGTGAACTATAAAATGAATTGTATAGAAAAACTAAAAAGTAATTTGCTGGATTACTGATCACTTGTTAAAAGTGATCAGTCAAGGTTTGGCGAATTTTATCGAGTGTGGTGGCTGGGGGGGGTGTCTCTGGGTTTACCTGATTTACGGGTAGTGAAATGATGGCTTCCAGCCCACCTTCAGGACGATTATGAATACGTAATTGACCATGGTGAATATCGACAATCCGTTTCACAATGGCCAACCCCAAGCCGCTGCCTTGTACCGTTCGTGCCGAATTGCCTCGAACAAAAGGCTGCATCAAGGCTTCAATCTGATCTTCCGGGATGCCTTCGCCATGGTCGGCGACACAAATTAATAGCTGGTCTTCTTCAACATGGGCAGAAAGCTCAATTGGTTCTGAACCATAACGTTTTGAGTTGTTGATCAGATTGCCAATCAGTCTTTTTAGCGACATGCTGCGTGCCTGAATGGTCGGTATTTCTTGTGGTGTAAAGCGGATATCTAGCGGTTTAAACTGCTTGACCAGTTCCTGTAAAAGTACATTGACATTGGTGTCCTGCGGTTCTTCATCGGAACCGTCGCGCATATAGGAAATGAACTGATCCAGAATCGCGTCCATATCTTCGACATCATAAATCAGGCCTTCCTTGAGAAAGTCTTCATCTGGCATCATTTCGGCACTGAGGCGGATCCGGGTTAAGGGCGTGCGCAAGTCATGTGAAATGCCGGCCAGCATAATTCGGCGTTCCCGCTCGGTCTGATCCAGGGTGTAAATCATTTGGTTAAAGGCATGATTGACCTGGCGAATTTCCAGTGGACCATGATTGGTATCCAAATAGGGTGCTGAGCCGATTCGGCTATAACTGTTGGCGGCATTCTGTAAGCGGCGTAAAGGACGGTTGAGCTGACGCACCAAGGTCAAAATAATGATGCCGACAATAATCGGAGTGCCGAGCAACCAGCCCAAAATCAGTTCATTGCTATAGTTGGCATAAGTTTTTAAAGGTTCTTGCACCCAATGGCCATTCATTTCAGGAGTCTGGATCCAGATACGCGGACTTGGCTTAAACTGAAAATAGACCGTGGCTTGTTCGATACGTAACTCTTTGGCCAGTTTGGTTTCGATCTGCCGGGTAAAAAATTCTGCAATCAGCTTTTCCCGGACAGTGGGGTATTCTGCCGGATTGGTAACATATTCAATGCCGACCCGGTTTTTCAGCCAGTCGTCAATATCGACTTCCTGCTGTTTGTGATACAGGCGCAGATCGGGATTGTTGAGAATTTCCAGTTCCATGGCCAGATAACGCGCATGTTGCTGGATTTCAGGTAAAAACAGGGTGCGCCAAAAGAACCACAAGGACATGAACAGGCTAAAACAGACCACAAAAACCACCAGTACCGTGGTACGCATGGCAGCAGAACGCGGTTTGATCTTGTCGAGAAAGCGTTCCCCGCGGGTACGCTTTTTTTCCGAGTAGCTGACAAAATCGGTAAATTTTTGTGGATCGATGGGGTCGAGTTTCACACTGCGTCCTTTTGCTCAAAAGGGGAGACTTCCCCCGTAGTTGGATACACGTTAAGGTCATCCGCAACTGGTTTGAGGCAGGACTCAAGATAGTCAATGATGTTTCTGCGAGAGAATCGCTTGAATGACGGAGGTTGTCGAGTTTTGCGGATGACAATGGTTTTGCTTACTTTTGTCGAAATAAAAGTAGGGCGAACCGCAGGTTAAACCCTATAAATAAGGCTAAACCATAAGACTCCGTCATCAATCAAGGTATTAATTTACTCAGCACCATCTGGAACAAAGACATAACCTACACCCCATACGGTCTGGATATAACGTGCACGGGCAGGGTTTTCTTCGACCAGACGGCGTAAACGTGACACCTGAACATCAATTGAACGTTCCATGGCACCCCATTCACGGCCGCGCGCCAGATTCATCAGCTTGTCGCGAGTTAATGGTTCGCGTGGATGCTGAACCAGTGCTTTCAGTACAGCAAACTCACCGGTTGTGAGTGTCACTACTTGGCCTTCACGGGTTAGGGTACGGGTAGACAGATCCAGTGACCATGGACCAAAAGAAACTACTTCCATCTGCTGGCTTGGTGCGCCCGGCACTTCACGTACCTGACGGCGCAATACCGCACGAATACGTGCCAATAGTTCATTCGGGTTAAATGGTTTAGGCAGGTAATCGTCGGCACCTGCTTCTAAACCGGCAATACGATCAGAATCGCTACCACGAGCGGTGAGCATAATGATAGGCGTATCGATATTGGATTGGCGTAAACGACGACAGATACTCAAGCCATCTTCGACCGGAAGCATAAAGTCGAGCACGATCAGAGAAAACAGTTCCCGCTGTAAAAGTCGATCCATCTGCGTGGCATCATGTGCAGTTTTAACTACAAAGCCTTTATCTTCGAGAAAACGCTGTAATAAGGTACGCAGACGAACATCATCATCAACCACCAGGATCCGTTCGACCCGGTCCGTTTCGGTATGTACGGCATCGGCTTTTTCAGCAGGTACAACTAAACTCATGAGATGCTCCTTTATTCTTTATTGTCGTCATAAACAAAAATCAAATAGGCTTTGAGTATACGATTCATTGATATTAATTGACTATGCTCTAAAGCACCAAATATTGCAGTTAAAATCAAGACATAGATACCAAATATATACATCTAAATGAGCAAAAAATACGATTTTAAGCTGGATAAAAAGCAAAGTTCATACAAACTTTATCGGGAAAAGCAGAAAACTGTGGCACTTCATAATATAAAGATGAGGTAAATTAATAAAAACAATGGTGGATTTTATAGACCCGGTCTTTATAATCATGCCATTTAGTACTTATCCTTGTGGGATCAAACACGATGACTGACTTAGTTCAGCAGTTGGCAAAAGAACTTGCCGTACGTCCAAATCAAGTTGAGGCTGCCATCAAGCTTATTGATGAAGGTGCCAGTGTTCCTTTTATTGCACGTTACCGTAAAGAAGTAACGCAAGGCTTAGACGATACGCAACTACGTCAACTCGATACGCGTTTATCATACTTGCGTGATTTGTATGAGCGCCGTGAAAAGGTGATTGAATCACTCAAAGAACAAGATAAATTATCTGATGATCTATTGGCGCGTGTGAATGCCGCTGAAACCAAAAATGCATTAGAAGAAATTTACGCACCGTACCGTCCAAAACGTACCAGTAAATCATTCAAGGCCAAAGAAGCCGGTTTAGGCCCAATTGCCGAAAAAATCTTTAATGAAGCCATTGATCCAGCTGAAGCTTTGGCGGGCTTTAGCCATGAAGATTATCCAGATCAAGAAAGCCAGCTTGATGCGATCCAGCACATCCTGATTGATGACTGGGCGCAAAATATCGCGCTGACCACTGAACTTAAAGCGACATTTGCAAAAACTGCCGTGCTGAAAAGTTTAGTTGCAAGTGATGAGAAAAAAGAAGTCGGTAAAAAATTCCGTGATTATTTCGATTTCTCTGAAAACTTGAATAAAGTGCCTTCACATCGTTTATTGGCGATGCTACGTGGCCGTCAGGAAAACGTTTTAGGCCTGAAAGTGGATGGCGAAGATGCTGCACCATTGGCGCGTATTGAGACTGAATACAATTTAGAAACTATTCAGCCACAAGCACGTCAGGATTTCTTGAAGCAAACTGCAAAACTTCTCTGGCTCGGTAAAGTTCGTCCAACGATCGAACATTCATTGCTGACTGAAAAACGTCTGGCTGCTGAAACAGAAGCGATGAACGTCTTTGCGGAAAATCTGCGTCATTTACTGCTTTCTGCACCTGCAGGTGCACGTACCACTTTAGGTGTTGACCCGGGTATCCGTACCGGTGTGAAATTGGCGGTGGTGAACGAGTCTGGTGATGTACTGGCACATAGTACAATTTATCCATTTGCGCCAAAAGATGATAAAGAAGGTTCATTGGCTGAGCTGGCACGTTTATGCCGCGAGTTCAATGTTGACCTGATCGCGATTGGTAATGGTACTGCAAGCCGTGAAACTGAAGCTTTGATTGCTGAAATGATGGCTGCGAACAGTGATCTGAAAATGACACGTGTGTCTGTGTCTGAAGCAGGTGCATCGGTGTATTCAGCATCTGAACTGGCTTCTCAGGAACTTCCAGAGCTGGACGTGTCTATTCGTGGTGCAGTATCGATTGCACGCCGTTTGCAAGATCCGTTAGCTGAGCTGGTAAAAATCGATCCGAAATCAATTGGTGTAGGTCAGTACCAGCATGACGTGAACCAGACCGGTCTGGCGAAAACGCTTGAAGCGGTCGTTGAAGACTGTGTGAACTCGGTGGGTGTCGATGTCAATACTGCATCAGCAGCAATTCTGGGTTATATCGCGGGTCTGAACAAATCAATCGCACAGCAAATTGTGGAATTCCGTAAGGAAAATGGTCGTTTTGATAATCGTCAGTCTTTGAAGAAAGTACCACGTTTAGGCGAGCGTACTTTTGAGCAGGCTGCGGGTTTCTTGCGTATTCAAGATGGCACAGAACCACTGGATGCTTCTGCAGTTCACCCTGAGTCATATGCTTTGGTGAGCAAAATTGTTGAAGCAAAAGCCACGACTGTAAAAGACATCATTGGCAATACTGAAATCATTCGCCAAGTGAATGCTGAAGAATTTGCAGACGAGAAATTCGGTCTGCCGACAATTCAAGACGTATTGGCTGAATTGGAAAAACCGGGCCGTGACCCGCGTCCAGAATTCCGTACTGCTAAATTCCGTGATGACATTACTGAAGTTGCGCAATTGTCTGAAGGCATGCAGCTTGAAGGCGTAGTGACAAATGTCACTAACTTCGGTGCATTTGTCGATGTGGGTGTGCATCAAGACGGTTTAGTGCATATTTCCGAGCTTGCGAATGAGTTCGTTGCAGATCCACATAAAGTGGTGAAGCCGGGTCAAATCGTACAAGTACGTGTTTTGAATGTTGATGCTGAACGTAACCGCGTGAATCTGTCAATGCGTCCGGAAGGTTCTGACGCTCCGGCGAAAGCACCACGCCAGCCACGTCGTGAAAACAATGAGTCACGTGGTGAGCGTAAGCCTCAAGGCAAACGTCCACAGCAAGCACGTCCGCAAGGTGATCGCCCTCAAGGCAAGAAACCTCAAGCGGCTAAGCCACAAGAGCAAAAAATTGGTGGTTTGGGTGCATTGTTATTGCAAGCAGGGATTAAAGGTTCTAAATGATTTTTAGATATCTTTAACTTAAAAAACCTCCCAATCGGGAGGTTTTTTAATTGGATCGTTATGAATTGATCATCGGCACAATCCAGCTGGTGATAATCAGCAAAATACCGAGATGCCCCAATTTTCGTGTCACATAGACCAGCTTAGACGGTGGCTGTTCCAGTCGTTTTGCATATTCTTCCATGCTAATGCCGGGCTTACCCTTACTAGTAAATAAAAATACCGCCAGGTCGATACAGATCAGAATCGTACCGATATCAGCGACCAGCTCCATCAGGACAAAATCCTGGCTATATAGCGACATGCTGACGCTATAAATCAGATAAATGGCAAAGGCCAGACACAGGTATTGCAGGACAACTAAAAACTTCTGCATAAATCTCAACAGTTCACAAAATTAAAGCAATTATAGAAATAATCGGGCAGCTGCGGCCAATTACAAGGCTTGCATCACCTCAGGAAAATTCTGCTTCTCGACCAGTTCCAGAAATTCATCGCCCAGACGCTGACTTTCCGCAATACATTGCTTCCAGAGCTGAATTCGTTGGGTCTGGTCCAAACCTTTTAAATTAAAGTCTTTACGGTCAGGCAAACGACCCAAAGGCAAACTTTGCAGATATTGCTGCGATGGAGAAAGCAGCAAAGTTCGTGCCTGATTTTCCGGATTTGACGTACGTTTAAATAACTTGTCAAACCAGCCGGGGATGATGCTATCGGTAAAATGTGGATACAGTACAATGCCCTTGCTCTGAAAGGGCAGGTCAATGTGATAGTCAATCAGGCCACCATCGCGATAATAACCCTGTGGCGCATCCGGAATATTATTCACCGCTGCCATCACTCCGGGAATAGACGCTGAAGCCATCAGCCAGGACAATACACTCTGTTCGGTCAATGCATGATAATGCGTGGTAAATCCATCTTCAGCGATTTTAAACTGCTCACCCGTATTGGGCTGGCTGATCACACGTTGCATGAAATGATGGCTGTGCCGGCGCGCGACTGCGGTCGTTCCAAGAATTCCAGCCACAGAAGCCAACAACGGCAATGCCCTGTCACTCTGGAAAATGTGCTGGGCTTTAATTGAGATTACTGCGAGATGATAATCTGGATGATTGACCAGATCGTTTTCTTTGCCTTGTACCAGATCCAGCAGCATGCCACGGCAGATGTTGCTGACATCCTGACGGGTCATTTTTTTATGAAAATAGAGGTTGGTATAGAGTTCAGCTAAGCGTTCGGCTCCCTGTTGAGCACCATGTGCAGCCATACTGGCAAAGCGCCAGCTGCCAATCGAAGAACCCACCAAAGTTCTACGCTGAGGTGCACGTGGAAAAAACTCACCAAAAATCGCCTGATCCAATCCCTGAATACCGATGCCTTTGGGGCCACCTGCAGCACCAGGTACAATATCGACCTGTTCGGGTTGCAAACCTTGTTTCAGAATCAGCTCACGTGCCAGATGGCCAGCACGAATCGTCAGCGCAGGCGCACGTTTTTGTAAAATCTGTACCATGGTTGAACCTATACTAGCCAAATGTGTGCTTATTTTAAGCGATAGGTCTGAAGACCCAATGGCAAGATATGTCCTAAGGTGACTTTGCAGTCATCATCGCCAAGCCATAAAAAAGTCTGAACGAGTCAGGCTTTTTTTATCATGTTGTAAAATCAGGGAGATTTATTTCGCAATCCGCCAGACGGCAAGCACACTCGCCAGTGCAATCAGAATGACCGACACAAACCATGGTGAAATAATCGCAATCGCCAGCAGAATGGCCATGACACTGCCGAACATCCAGCTACGCTTCTGTTGATGCTCCATTTGCAGGCGCATGCTTTGTAACTCATTGAGCTGTTTGGCATGCCAAGCCGACTGGTTTTTTAAACCGTTTAAGCTGTCGATCATCAGGGTTGGTAGATCCTGCGCACCCAAGAGCAGATCCGGGATTTTCTGTCCCAGCTCTTTCAGGTTTTTTTGCGGATTCATCTGGGCCTTGATCCAGTCTGTCAGGATCGGTTTGGCCAGACTCCAGATATCCAGTTCAGGATAGAGATCCGTACCTAAGCCTTCGACATGCACCAAGGTTTTCAGCAGCAGCATCAGTTGCGGTGGAATTTCCAGATGGAAACGGCGCGCAATATCCATCACTTCAATCAGAATACCGGCAAAATCCAGTTCATGCATTGGCTTGGACACCATCGGCCCCACACTGCGGCGCATTTCACGGGCCAGGGCATCCTGATCGGTACCCGGTGGAATCCAGCCAGCCTGATGCACCACCTGAATCAGCTGCATAAAGTCACTGTTCATGACCGCCAGTAGCATGCGTGCTACGGTCATCTGGTCGTGTTTGGACAGCTCGCCCATAATCGCGCAGTCCAGCGCAATAAAACGCGGATTGGCTGGATTAATGGTTTCCACAAAGACGTTGCCCGGATGCATGTCAGCATGGAAGAAGTTATCTCGGAACACCTGAGTAAAGAAGATGGTCAGGCCTTTACGTGCCAGATCAGCACGATCCATGCCCAACCGGTCAAAGGTCGCGATGTCTGAAATCGGCACCCCGGTAATGCGCTCGGCCACCAGTACGTCTTTGCTGTCCATGTAAATTTCCGGCACATACATCATGCTTGAACCGGTAAAGTGATGACGCATACGGCGGGTATTATCGGCTTCCAGCGTCAGGTCCAGTTCATTCAGAATGATCTGGCGGTAATCCTGAATGATTTCAGACAAATGTAGAGCACGCGCTGCTTCGAGACGTTTTTCCAGAAAGTCCCCCAACCATTGCAGAATTTCAAAATCCTGCAAAATCTGCTGGCGAATATTCGGACGGGTCACCTTGACCACCACTTCACGGCCATCATGCAGGGCAGCGGTATGGACCTGTGCAATAGACGCAGCAGCCAGGGGCTGGGTGTCAAAACGAGCAAACAGGGTATTCACATCCGCTTTCAGTGATTCCTGAATGCGCATCTTAGCCACGTCATTGTCAAAGGGCTTGACTTGATCTTGGAGCAAGACCAGTTGCTGTAACAGTTCAGGTGCAATCAGGTCACGACGGGTCGAGAGCAACTGACCAAGCTTGATCGCCAACGGTCCCATTTCTTCTAGGGCCAGTTTCAGCTTGAGCGGATTTTTACGTTCACGACTGGACCAGGCGGCCGGATGCATCCGGATCAGTGACAGCACATGCCGGGATTTTTCTGGTAATTCTTCCGCAGGAAACAACGTGTCGAGTCGATAGTGCGCGGCGATGCGCCAAAGTTCGAGTAAACGTGAAACATGCGGAATCATAAAGCTGTGTACCTAGTCTTGAGTAGAATTGTTTGAGGCATCGATTTGAGCCTGAAGCTGATGGATTTTTGCTTCAACCCGATCTAAATTTTGATTCAGGATACGGGTGTCCTGATTCAGGTCATCCATTTGCCAGCGTGGGGCAAACAGACCGCTGTCTTCTTTTAAGGCATCTTCAGCAAAGAATAATTGACTTTGCAGGGTGCGTTTTAGCTGCTTGGGCAGCAGTTGCAATTTACCAATTTCATGCGCCAGTGTCGGGCCAACCCAGGGACTTAAGTGTGCTGCCAGATCCAGTTCCGCCTGTTGCATGATGCGCTGGATTTCCTGCAATAATTTGTAGTCGCCTTGCAATGGAATATTGCCGACTTCATCGGAAAGCAGCAGCTTGAGTAATTCCACCACATTGCTGACCTGCAAGGTTGCGGTCGCTTCGGTGACTGTCGCGGAACTCGCGTCAAATGGACGTTGTTCAAAGACCGAAGGTGTTTCGGTATGACCGGTTGCCGTTGGTTCCAGACGAACTTTGCCTTCATCAAAAAACACATCGACCGAAAGCTGCGGCGAGGCAATCACTACCCGCAGCATTTTTCCGGACAGGGCATTCAGCTGGATGCGAGTAATGGCATCCAGATCAATCACATGATGAATCACGCGTTCAACAGCACCGAGTGCCAGAATTGACCACATAGGCAAGGAACCTTAAAGTTTGAAACCGCGATGAACCGCAACAATCCCGCCAGTCAGGTTGTGATAATCACAATTCTGGAAGCCGGCATTTTCCATCATGCCTTTCAGGGTGCGCTGGTCTGGATGCATACGGATTGATTCAGCCAGGTATTTATAACTTTCAGAATCATTGGCGATGATTTTACCCATGATTGGCAAGGCTGTGAACGAATACAGGTCATATAGTTTAGAGAATGGCTCAAACACCGGTTTAGAGAATTCCAGAACCAGTAAACGGCCACCTGGCTTAAGGACACGGTACATCGCAGCCAGTGCCGCATCTTTATCGGTCACATTACGCAGGCCGAAAGAAATGGTCAAAAGATCAAAGCTGTTGTCTGCAAATGGTTCTAAGGTTTCGGCATTGGCCAGAACGAAATCGACATTGGTACAGCCCGCATCAATCAGACGGTCACGACCGACATTCAGCATGGATTCGTTAATATCAGACAGTACCACATGACCGGTCGGGCCAACTTCGCGGCTAAAGACTTTCGCCAAGTCGCCGGTGCCACCCGCGATATCCAGCACATGCTGACCACGGCGTACACCTGACATATTGATCGCAAAACGTTTCCACAGGCGATGAATACCAAAAGACATCAGGTCATTCATGATGTCGTATTTGCTCGCCACCGAGTGGAACACTTCTGCGACTTTCTGGGCTTTTTCTTCGCTGTTTACAGTTTGATAGCCGAAGTGCGTGGTTGAACCGACATTGCCAGTATTGGCACCGCGTGGCAGATTGTATTTAGGCACAGTACCCGTCACAGGCGTATCAGTCAGACGTTGTTCTAATGATTGTTGCTGACCTTGAGGGGTGCCTTGTGGAAGGGGTTCAGTTAAGAATGGGCTCACTTTGTCTGTCTGTTGTGCCGACTCGGGGGTAGGGGTAGGCGTTGTATTTTCATTCGACATTGGAGTCACTCCTAACATATCAATCGGGTTAATCTTGCATTGTCTGCATCATGACAGATTCTAAAGGCTTATTCAGCAATCATGATGCAATTGTTATGAATAATATACAGAAAAATTCACGCTTGGCAGAAATACTCATCGGGTATTTACTGAAATGGCAAAGGATCACCGGAATGTACTTTATCGATAATCTGGCGTTCGGTTGCCGTGAACGCGCGTACAAATTTTTCTGCCGATTTCAGTGGCTTCATGGCCAGAAAACCATCCTGCATAAATTCATACATCACCTGAAAGTTATATTTATTCGCCGCGCCTTTACACATTTTAAAGGCCGTATAGACCACAAAGGAACGCATATATTTATCCAGACTCATGCCGAGTTGATCCAGTAGAGCCAGCTGTTTCAAGCGTGCTTCACCCTGATCCAGTTTGAGATAGGTCAGGCGCATCATCTCGTCAGTCAGCGGTTCATGTGGATGATAATCCTGTAATAACTGAATCGCGACCTGTTCATCCAGCTGTACCGCCAGAATAGCCAGCTCTACGCCTGAGGTGCCGGTTTTAATGGCATTTTCTGGAATAACTTTTTCTGCTTTATGCGCATATTTCATCAGCCGGGCAATCTGTTCTGCCAGCGCATCAAATTCAGCGCCGCCGTAGAGACGGTTCAGGAAATATTCGGACATCAACTGGTTTTGTTTTTCAGCAAAATGGGCACGATGGGTGCGCTGTATGCGGACTTTCTGCCAAGCCTGCACATCCTGTAAACGGCTTAAAATGTCAGGCCGGGTGTGATAAGCCAGTTGATAATAATGCGCTAACAGATCATCGAGTACGGCAAGTTTGGACATGAGGCTTCAATTATCATTGGAGGATGCAAGAATCTTAGAGGCTGCCGGACAATCCTGCTATGACAAATTGAACAGAGATCGGGCATTTGTATGTCAATCTGTTGTTTAAATAGCCAATTTAATCGTGTGAAAAACGTTGCCAGAGCTATTTTTGCGCTGAAACTCCTCGCTATACTGCAAACAGAATAAAAGATCAGGGTTGAAGATGCGTATGGAACAACCACAATTTCAGTTAATGGATGAAGATCAGCTGTCTGTAGAGCTGATTGATGCCCAATATAATTTAAAAAAGACCCGGGGCCAGAAAAATGCCAAGAGCTTGGTGATTCTGGTGAATGGCATTGAGCTGGCCGGCAAGGGTGAAGCGGTCAAACAGCTACGTGAATGGGTCGATCCACGCTATTTGCGCGTGAAAGCCGATAAGCCCCAGCTAGCCGGTCCGAAGCAGACCTTGTGGCAACCCTATGCGCGTTTTATTCCCGCTGAAGGACAGATCATGGTGCTGTTTGGCAACTGGTATAGCGACTTACTTGGCAGTGCCATGCAAGCTGAAAGCCCGCTGAGTGATGCACAGCTTGATGAATATCTGCAAGAAATGCAGGCCTTTGAGCAGGACCTGAAAAATAACCATGTCGACGTGATCAAGGTCTGGTTTGACCTGTCCTGGAAAGTCTTGCAAAAACGCCTGGATGCCACAGATCCGAGTGAAACCCACTGGCATCAACTGCATGGTCTCGACTGGCGCAATCGCAAAGAATATGACACCTTGCAGCGCCTGCGGCAGCGCTTTACCGAGGACTGGTTCATTATTGATGGCGAAGATGAACAACAGCGCGACCAGCAATTTGCCCAGTATATCCTGAGTGCCTTGAAACATTGTCCGGATCATCCCGCCAGAGCCAAGGGAAGATGGAAACAGGCCAAGATTCCCGAGCAGTTAAAACATCCTTCCAAGACTCAAGCCCAGCCAGAAGATTACAAACCAGAACTGAAAAAATTAACCGCGAAGGTCGCTAAAGCCATGCGTTCCGATTCGCGTAATGTGGTAATTCTGTTTGAGGGCATGGATGCTGCTGGCAAGGGCGGCGCGATCAAGCGAATTGTCAAAAAACTCGATCCACGTGAATATGAAATTCATACCATTGCCGCACCAGAAAAATATGAGCTGAGCCGTCCTTATTTATGGCGCTTCTGGACCAAGCTGCAAACCGATGATGATATCTGCATTTTTGACCGTTCCTGGTATGGCCGGGTATTGGTAGAACGGGTAGAAGGGTTTTCTAGTCCGGTAGAATGGCAGCGTGCTTATGATGAAATTAACCGTTTTGAACAGAGCCTGGTCAAGCATCAAACGGTGATTGTGAAAATCTGGCTGGCAATCTCCAAGGAGGAACAGGCAGCGCGTTTTAAGGCGCGTGAAGATACACCGCATAAGCGTTTTAAAATTACTGAAGAAGACTGGCGTAACCGGGAACGCTGGGACGATTATCTGAAAGCGGCAGCCGATATGTTTGAACATACCTCGACCGAGGAAGCGCCCTGGCATATTATTGCGACCGATGATAAGAATACCGCGCGGGTCGACGTGTTAAAGGCTATTTTAAAACAGCTTCAGGCAGAATAATCTGCCTGAAGTAGAGGATTTTAAACAGTTTAAAAATATTCAGCTTAAATAGGATTAACCTTGGGCGACCTGTTTTTGCTGGATACTTTTAGCGGTGCGATAGCAGTCTTGGACATGAGCATCGGCAATTTTTTTCATGACAAAATAACCCAGACTTGCGGCCACCAGCTGACCACCTAGTGGAATGAATTTTGTGACTTGCTTTATCAGCACTTTCGCTGCAACATTGTTCAAAGATTTTTTAACTGCCGTGCGTGCGACCACCAGGCCGGAAAATTCTACGCCACGTTTACGCAGCTCCTGCCAGTGAATCTGACGGGTTTTCGGGTCATAAACACTGATCTGATCTGGGGACAGGCCGAAGCGGGCATTGATCTCGGGAATCAATTGCGACAAGATACCGACATCAATGACCACGTCCATAAAAGGTACCGGAATCACGGCGGCACCAGCAGAATAGTAGGCGCGTTTTTTGGTGAGTTCCAGGCATTCGTCGCGGATTTGTTCTAAATCTAGGCTCGGATCGAGAGGTTCAGGAATTTTATCTAATTTCATGGGCACTACCTAAGCTCTATGTTGTTTTTTCTATTCAAGCATCTTTAAGATGCTTTTTTCAAAGAAATTTTTCGACTGAAGTGTGGTTTTAAAGTGTCATAGAGCGCTCGGGATGTATAGTAAATAATCTTTATCGTTTTGTAGTAAAAACCACATTCAGCAGTTCAGGGGAACCAATGGCCATCCATGTTATTCAGAGTCAACGTATTGATGTGCTTTTGGATAGTATGCTGCGTATTGTCAACCAAACTGCCCGGCATCCATTTGAGGTGTTACAGACCCGGCACTTTATTGTGCCATCTCCGGCAGTAGAAACTTGGCTGACCCAGAAAATTGCCGAGAAAAAAGGCATTAGCGCCAATACCCAGTTTCATCACCGGATTCGTGCCTTTCAATGGACCTCTTATCAGTGGGTATTGAATGCTCCCAAAGAAGTGGAACAGGTCCGTGAAGCCAATATTCCACGAATTATCATCAAATGGCGCGTGTTTCAGGCACTGCGTAAATGCATTCTGCCTGAACAGATTCCCTTAGACGTCGATCATCCGCTGTATTCCATTGTGAAGCGGATTTATGACAGTGCTGACCGGCTGGAGCAGGGCACAGAAAAACAGCTAAAAAAACAGAGCATGCTGTACTGGGTGGCGGAGCAGGTATCGCGTTTGTTCAGCCATTATATGGATTATCGTGGTTATTGCGCGCGTAACTGTCCACCGCAAAGCTGCAGCTGCCCGACCAACTGGCTAGAAGCATGGGGGCAGGATATTGCGCTCGATATCGAGCAAATGATCTATAGCCCCAAAGATGAAAATGGCCATGAGATGCAGGTAGCGGATTTTGTCAAAATTCAGGCGCGTGAGCTGGAAGCCTGGCAACGCTGGTTGTGGCAGCATGTATTTCAGGATGATTATGCCAAAATCCTGGAGATTGAACGCCTGTATTGGGATCGGCTGGAAAATGCAGAAACCCGTGCCCAGGCCCTGAAGCGACTGCCGGCACAGATTGTAGTATTTAGCCTGTTAGAACTACCACCCAGCCAGCTGGATTTTTTACGCCGTCTGGGGCAATACATTGATATCTATATTTTTCACTTCAACCCCTCGCAGGAATACTGGGCTGACAGTGTCGATCCAGACTGGAAAGCCAGATTTGATCTGCAACGGGAAGAGCGTTTTATTCAGCGTTTTGAAAAAACTCGTCAACGTAAACCGAATGATGAGGAAATTAAAGACTTCAGGATCAAGCAGCTGAACTTTAATGCCGAAGACCGGGAATCGCGGCATCCACTCCTGACCCGATTTGGCAAGCAGGCACGGGATCATTTTTCTCTACTCTCTAAACTGTCTTCAGGGGAAGAAGGTCTCTGGGCTGATGTCTTTGTCGATGAATATCAGAATAAACTGCTGGCCAAAATCCAGTCGGATATCCTGTATTTATTGGAACCTGAACAGCATCAATATGCTTTAAATCCGGCCGATGATTCGGTACAGATTCATGTCTGTCATTCTTCATTACGTCAGCTGGAAGTCCTCAAAGAACAGCTGATTCACTGGCTGGCTCAAGATACTAATGATGCGCCGCGTCAGCCGAGTGATATTCTGGTGCTGACGCCAAGTCTGAAAGAACTCGAACCGGCAATTCGCAGTGTTTTTGCGCCACCACCGCGTGAGCGCGAGACCGGCAGCAAACGCTTGCATAAAGATAACCTGTATTTACCGATCCAGATTGCCGGGGTGTCACGTCTGGATGTCAGCAATGCCTGGCGCGCCGTACTTGGTCGGATCCAGTGGGTACGTCGCCGTTTCAGTATTGAGGACTTTGCCGACTGGCTCAGCCTGAATGCGACCCAGCAGTATTATGGTCTGGACTATAGTCAGGTAGAGCGGATGTTACAGTTGCTGACGGATGCTGGCTTCAAACGTGGTCTGGATCAGCAGCATTTACAGCAAAGTCTGAGCGCAGGCGATGACGATTACCGTTTCAGCTTTAAATTCGCGCTGGACCGTCTGGCGTTGGGTCTGGCGATTCCTGAACATATCCTGTTTCAGGATACCTTGAGTTATGCCAAGGTTCTGACCAGTGATTTTCCGCTGATTTCGACCCTGATCCAGATTTATCAGGATCTGGTGCAGCGCCGTGACTGGCTGACTTTACATGAAACCGGGCAGCGCACGCCAGTCAAAACCTGGCTGGAATATCTGCGCGCCGATCTGAACGAGTTCCGTGATGCTGGAGTGGAATCGCTCAAAACCGTTGCCGAGATTATCGACAAGCAAATGCGGATGCTGACCCTGGCCGATTATCATGACCAAGATGATCCGCATGCCAGTCAGGAACTGGTGGCACTCAGTCTGCCTCTGCCTTATGTGCTGGAAGAAATTCAGAATACTTTGGAGATGCAGCTGGATCAGGCAGAACCGACCGGGCAGATTACCTTTAGCCAGATTGGTCAGATCCGTCCATTGCCTTATAAACTGGTGGTGATCCTGAATCTGGATAGCGGTAAATTTCCGAGCCGCAATCAACAGGTTCCGTTTGACCTGATGCGCAGCCTGAAGCCGCAACTCGGTGACCGTTCCCGTCTGGATGACGAGCAGGGCGCTTTTCTGGATGCCTTGCTGCTGGCACAGGAAAATCTATGGCTGTTCTATAATGGCTTTGATCTGGAGGATGGTGAGGCTCGCGATCCATCCACTGCCTTGCAGGAACTAGTTCAGCATATCGCGCTGATCTGCCAGTCTGAACAGCCGGATGCCGAAGTCGATCCAATGGTGGATATTCATGGTCTGTCGGTCGCTCAACATATCCGGCAGCTTTATCATGTACATCCCTTGCAGCCTTTCGATCCGGCCGGATTTACAGAGATGCAGACACCACGTTATCAGGATCAGTGGTTTGCGGTAGCAGAGTATATCCGCAGTGCCGAAGGCAAACGCAGCAGCTGGATTAATGCACATTATCCGGCACTAGAACAAAAAGAAATCCGGGTACTCAAAAGTGATGAATGGATTCGCGATATGATTTTCCCGGCGCGTCTGTTTCTGAAAAGTGTCGGGGTTTCCACGATTCGCTATGCTGATTTGCCGAGTTCCCGAGAGCCCTTATTATTGAACAAGCTGGAACAGTATCAGGTACGGGATTTCCTGTTGCAACAAGAGCAGGAGGTTGAGCCCAACCTGATGCTGGACCGTTTGCCGGTGGGTAAAACCCAGCAAGCCACCTGGCTGGGCAGCCAGCAGGAACAGCAGTTATTGCAAGAACGTTTGCTACAGCTTGGCAAAGAACTGACGCCAGTCACCCAACAATCCCTGCAGTTTAGTCCTGAACTGATCATTCATATTAACGTGCCTCAGGTTCCACACAGCAGCTACTGGCTGAGTATGCAATCATCTTCAGCCTCGGAAAAACGCCGAGCCCAGATCTGGCTGGAGTATCTGCTGTGGCTGGCTTACTTAAATGATGATGCACGCTCACCAGAACTGGAGCGCATTGTCATTTTCAGTAATAAAACCCTGAAGTTTTCCGGATTGAGTTCGAGCAAGGCACATGAGTATTTGCAGCTCTGGTTAAAGGCTTGGGAAATTGGTCAACAGCAGCCGCTGGTCTTGCCGGCAGAATTACTGATGAAAAAAGAGTGGCAGTGGGCCGAGAATGAACAGGGCAAAATGACCATTGTGGAAATGCCGGAATTGCTAAAGGCCTGGAACAACAGCTATGAGAGTGCCAAACCTTTGGCTTCGGATGAATCCAGTCTGCTGCATCAAGACTGGCAATTTATTTTGCAGGATCAGGATCCGGATCTGGCCTTGCAAAATTGCTGCCATGATTTTGCTCATGGCCTGTATGCGCCGATTCATCAACATCTGGAGTGGGTGAAATAGCCGTATGATTTTCTTAAAGCAGCAGATGCAAACAGCCATTTCTACCAATCCGATCCAGGACATGAAGTTCCGTGGCCTGCACTGGATTGAAGCCTCGGCAGGTACCGGCAAGACCTATACTCTCTCCAGCTTAATGGTGCGAATTTTTCTGGACCAGTATTATCCGCATCAGGTGATTGCGACTACATTTACCCGTAAGGCCACGGCTGAACTGAAAAACCGGGTACGACTCCGGGTTGAGGAAACCCTGGCTTATATCCAGCGTCATCAGCAGCTGAATTCAGTTGAAATCACAGCAAAAATCCAGAATGAAACCGATCCTTTATTTCAGCAGGTACTGAAAGATTATGGTTCACGGCTGGATTATGCCCGTCGCCGTTTACGTCTGGTGCTGAACCAGCTGGATGAACTGTTTGTCGGCACCCTGGACAGCTTTAGCCAGAAACTGTTACGTGAATTTGCATTTGAAAGTGGCAAGATTGAACGTGCAGAACTAACCGAAGATCAGGATCTGTATATCCAGCAGCTGATTCATGATGTGCTGCGTGACTGGATTCAGCAACAGCCACAATATATCGTCAATCATCTGTATGTTCAGAATCTGCTGAAACCGGTGGAGCATTATACCGGGCTGGTGCGTGATGCCCTGAATTTCAGCAAGCAGCATTTCCGCAAGATCGAACCGGCTGAATGTGACCTGAACAAATTGGAAGCCTGTATTAACCAATTATTGAATATTCAGGAGCATGATCTTGCCGTCATGCGGCGTTATTGTCAGGAAAGTCCGAAATATTTTCACAAGAGTTTTTTGACCAAGTTAACCGAAATTTGTGAAAACTTTATGACCTGGAGCGCAGCCCTGAAAAATCAGGGTGGCATGAGTTTCTTTGATGCTGAATTACAGCCGATTTTACTGAATCTGTGCTATTTGCGCCGCAAGAAAACCGATTTCCAGCCGACCACTCAGGTCTTTAACAAAAGCTGTCCGGATGCAGAGCAGCAGCTGATTTTGCAACATAGTCTGATCGTGGCAATTGATGCCCTGTGTGAGGTCAAACAGTATCTGGATGAGCAGCTGCAACAGCTTACGACCTATCTGGAATTTCATATTATTCAAAGTGTGCAGACCCGTTTGCCGCAAACCTTGCAGCAGCAGGGTGAAACCACTTTTCCCCAGCAAATCCGTACATTGGCAGAAGCATTGCAAGGCCAGCAGGGACAGCGTTTTGCCCAGTTTGTGCAGGCACGTTATCCGCTGATTCTGGTCGATGAATTTCAGGACACCAATCAGGATCAGGATGATCTGCTGGCCAAGATCTGGCGTGATGCCAACCGGGTGCAGTCCGGCTGCATGATTATGGTCGGCGATCCAAAACAGGCAATTTACGGTTTCCGCGGCGGCGACATGCTGACTTATAACAAGGCACACGCTGACGTACGCCACAAGCAGGGTCATGAATATACCCTGATGCAGAACCATCGTTCAGTCAAACCGCTGGTAGAAGTGGTTGATGCGTTGTTCCAGCGACAAATGGATTTTGGCGAACAGGTGCAGTACACCCTGATTCAGGCCGGTAGTCGCCCACATCCAGATCTGGTCGATATGGGCAGGATCAACCCGCAGCCCTTACGATGGATTCAGCTAGGGGAATCGGATCTAGAAGCAGATCAGGTGGCCTGGAAAATCCGTGCGCTACTGAATCAATCTGCCCAGCAGCAACTGTACTTTCAGCAGCAAGAGCAGCAGCAAAGCCTGAACGCAGATGATATCGCCGTACTGGGATTTGGACATTTTGCTCTGGAACAGGTGAAGCAGCGTCTGCAACGTATGGGCATTCCCTGCTATAAAGAATCCAAACAGAGCGTGTTTGCCAGTCCCATAGCTCAGGATGTCGCGGCAGTATTGACGGCGATCATGGATCCTTTCAATGAGGCCAAGGTCAAGCGGGCTTTACTAACTCGTCTGCTGGGCTTCAATCTGAAAAAACTGATTGATTTGCAAGGCCAGAGTGAAGGCCTCAGTCGCTATATTGCGGATCTGGATATAATTCGGGAAATGTGGTTTGAGAAAGGCTTTTTGACCGCATGGAATTATGCACTGAACCTGTTTCAGGTCTGGACCAATCTGGTGGCCAGTCAAAGTCTGGACAATGAGCGGGTGGTGGTCAATCTGCGCCATCTGACCGAGATGCTGAGCCAGCAGAGTGAATATTATCAGGGGGCGCAAAAACTCTATCATTGGTATTTGCGCCAGCTTCAGTCACCTTCAGGCAAGGACAGCGAAAAAGAACGCAAGCTGTCTGGGGATCATGGGGTGCAGCTGATGACCATTCATGCCTCCAAAGGGCTGGAATTTAAAGTGGTGTTTTTATTGGGAGCAGATGCTGCTTTTGATGTGAATAAAGGCAACCTGAATTTTTCCCTGTCTGCGCCTGAACAGGACAATATTCTGGAACAATTCCGGGTGATTGCTGTCAATCACAAGAATTTGCATGAGCAGGCGATTCTGCAGAATGCAGCGCGCAATGCCGCCGAAAACCACCGGCTCTGGTATGTGGCGCTGACCCGTGCCAGTCATCGAGTGTATGCTATGCTGCAGGATCAGAGCGCACAGTCCGAATCCGGGTTGGCCTTCTGGCGTGGTCAGGGCGATCAACTGTTTCAACATGCTTTAAGTCTGGTCGAGCAGCCTCTGTCTCAGGAACCACCGCGCCTGGTCGAGCAGTCGAACCATCATCAGATTGACATGCGGGCGCAACCTTTGCCAGAGCGGCAGTTTTATCCGCGAACCAAAACCAGTTTTACTGCCTTGTCACAGCATCAGCTACATGGGCATATCTTGCAGGACGATCTGGTCACGGCTTCAGAACAGCAGCCCGATAGTGCCGCTGATGAAATTCATTTTACCGATCTGGAAGAACAGCCAGCAGCCGTGCCCTTAGACTGGATTAAGCTAAATTTTCCTAAAGGCACCGTGGCCGGAACCTTTTTGCACAGCATTTTTGAACATATTGATTTTCAGGACAGCAGTTACTGGAATCTGGAAATCCGACGCCGTTTTAAAAATACCGCACCGCAAATCTGGCAGGAACTGAAAGAAAAATTTGAACAGGCTTTTCATATACGTAGTGTACTGGAACAGGCCTTTTTCCCACATTATCAGACAGCAGTGGTGAATCTGCGAACCCTGTTTCAGGCAGCAGCTCAGACAGATTTTAAAGCTGAGGAATTGCGTCATAGTATGCAGCGCGTATTGTCCAGCCTGAACTATAAGCTATTGACCGGAATTCGCCTGCATGATCAGAATGCAGCCTATCGCCAGCAATGGCAGCAGCTCGATCGTTCGGCCTTAATGGAATTTTTAGGTCGGTTTGAAGTGTATTTCGATGGCCTAGAGGATGAATCCTTTATTCAGTTTTTTGAACAGGAAGTGGCCCAGCTCACACGCTCTGCAAGCACTGAATCGCTGAATGTGGACAGTATTTTCCAGACTGCTTTTCATGGATTGCTGGACGAGATCACAGAAGATATTTTGCTGAACCTGATGCATGACTGGGTGCGTGATATTCTTATTACCCCAATTCAGGCAGATTTTGCTTTGGTGCAGCTGGAGGCTAAACAGTATCTGTCAGAATTTCCTTTTTATCTGTCCTTGACCGATGCCCCTTTGCAGATTCGGCAAATCCATCAGCTTTTTCTCGAACATGACATGGTCATGAGCGATTTTAATGAAGCCAAATCGGCGCGGTATCTGACCGGTTCCATCGATCTGGTGTATTTTGATGGCCAGCGCTACCATATTGCCGATTATAAAAGTAACTTCCTCGGACCTGATCAGCAGCACTATAGTGCTGAGGCGATTCAGCAGAATATGAGCCAGTCCAGTTACTGGTTGCAGGCCGCTCTGTATCTGGTGGCGCTGCATCGTTATCTGAGTGCCAATATGCAAGGTTATTCGATTCAGCAGCACTTGGGCGGCGCGACCTATCTGTATTTACGCGGGATGAATGGACAGGCGCAGCAAGCGGCTTATCATTGGCAACCGAGCCTGAAATTTATAGAAAAACTGGATCAAATACTGGGCTATTTTGAGCAGAAAAAATCAGCATGATTTTGCGGGTTTATAAAATATATAGAGATTAAACAAAAAATTATCCTGTGGATAACTTTGAGGATAACTGTGTGGAAAATGAGCAGAATCACGTGTCACAGCAAGACTCCAATTTAATAGCCTGGATTGACTATCTGTGTCAGCCGCCGTTTAGTATGGCTTCATTTGATCCGGCAGCAAAAATCTTGATCCAGCAATTGCTTGAAGCGATGCAGGCGGGGGATAGCTGTATCGAAGTTGATCCTCAGCAGGTTGCGTTATTACATAATCTGGTTCTAGACCGCCGTCAGCAAATCTCGGGTATCGCACCATTTATTTTTGCAGATCAGCATTTATATCTGTACCGCTACTGGCAGCTGGAGCAGGCGGTAGCCGCACATATTGCTCGGATTAAAACCCAACCGGTTGCCGCTATTCATTTATCTGAACGTGATCGCAGCCTATTGTCAGATCCACAGCAGCAAAAAGCCCTGCATATGGTGGCGCAGCAAGCCCTAAGCATTATTACCGGCGGTCCGGGTACCGGTAAAACCTATACATTGGCGCATATGATTGCGGTCCTGCATGAGGCAATGCCAAATATCCGGATCGCTATGGCAGCGCCTACGGGAAAGGCCGCACAGCGAATGAAAGAAGCGCTGAAAAAAGCCTTGTACAGTGAAGCATTACAACAATTTGAGCTAGAACCATTAAAACAGTTACAGCCAGTTACCCTGCATCGCTTACTGGGTCTGGGTACTCGCGGACAGCCACGCTTTCATGCCAAGCAACCTTTGTCTTATGACGTGATTGTGGTCGATGAAGCCTCGATGCTGGATTTGAATCTGTCACAGATGTTGCTGGCCGCCGTACCGTCTCATGCACGGCTGATTTTACTTGGCGATGCAGACCAGCTGGCCTCTGTGGATGTCGGAACAGTACTGGCAGATTTACAGCAAGTGGCGACCTTGGATGATAATCGGGTCAATTTAATCACCACGCGACGTTTTGCGACTGGGGCCAAGATTGGCGCAATGGCGGAGTTTATCCAGCAGAATCATGAGCCTTCTCACGTCTTGCAGAAATTTGAGCAGCAGATTGTACCGGCTAGTGAGTTACAGGCGATTGCCTTAGATCAGGTCGAGATCGACCAGTTGCAGCTACAATACCTGCTCTCGGGCGCCGAACAGACCGCGCATAGCTTGAATCAGTATTATGACCAGCTCATGTATGGTTATCAGGCCTATATACAGGCCATCAAAAAAGCCTACAGTTCAGCTGATTTTGAACACTATGTGCAACAGGTGGTAAAAACTTTTGATGATTACCGTATTTTAACGGCAATCCGTTCTGGTGATCTGGGTCTGCTCAAGATCAACCTGCAGATTGAGCAACGTTTTCTAGCAGCTCAAGGCCAATTGAAACAGGGCGACTGGTACGTCGGACGACCAGTGATGATGAGTTATAACGACTATCAGTTGGGCCTGTCCAATGGCGATATTGGCATCTGTTTTTTACGTGAGCAGTCCGGTCAGCGTCAGTTTGAAGTGTATTTCCCAAGTCTGGAAAAATGGGTATTGGCCACCCGTTTACCTAAAAGTATTGAAACCGCTTTTGCGCTGACTATTCACAAATCTCAAGGTTCAGAATTTTCCCATACGGCGGTAGTGCTGGATCAATATGCAAAAAATCTATTGAGCAAAGAGTTGATTTATACTGCAATTACTCGAGCCAAAAAAGTGGTCAGTTTATTGGTGGATTGTGATGCTTTTATACAAGCACTTTGTGTCAGAACCACCCGAAAAAGTGGTTTGAGCGAAAAAATCATTGAACAATCTAGTAATTTAATTGGCAAAAATAATCAAATCTTGTAGGTAAAAGCTTACAAGGATTCAGGAAATTGACGCATAGAGCTTTTGCTCAGTTTTTGAGAAGATTGGTTCTACAAAATAACTCAACACGGAAAGTTGAGCATAATCGCATAATGATAATAATAATGTCGGTAGACAGCGAACTTACAGTGAAGTAAGTGAAAGAGGAAACTTACAGCCGCTAAGCCTTGTAGTTTTGGGAGAGACTACAAGGCTTTTTTATATCCTGATTTTTTTATAGGAAGCTTGCTGGATTTTTATCCTAATTTATTAGCAAAAATTTTCAGCCCTAGCCAGTAAACTTAAGTAAATAGCGTTAAATAAAACGAGAGCTGTGTAACATTATGCAAATTTTTACCCTGTGATGTACGAAATGGCTTACAGTAAAATGAGGCAAATACCTCTAGTTGTCTCGTGGGAATGTGGCAAAATCTACCACACAAGGAAGATGATTTTTCAACAGGATGTTTGAAAATAATAATAAGCGTAAAACGCCATAATAATACAATAAATAATAATGATAAGAGAAAGAACTACAGCGCCAAAAAGCCCGAGTCTACTCGGGCTTTTTTTTATCCATTTTTTATGGAGAGCAGCTGAAGATTCAAGCGAGTTAAAGGGTTTGTTGGCTTTTCAAAGGAATTTCTATATTTAATTCATCCTGGATTTATTTCACTAAAATAATGCAAAATCTGCATCTTCGAGGGACAAGAGTCATTGGATCTGAACTGCATCAATGAGCAACCAAAACCATGCAAAAATATGGATCTATTTTTGCAATTTGATGCGTTTTCCCTTAAAATATGCAACTTGCTGTAGTGATGCACGGCAGTCAAGGTTTTGAATTCTCATCACTTTGATTTTTATCAAAATATATAAGCATCTCGGAGAAATCGAATGGCTTTAACTAACGCAGATCGCGCAGAGATCATGGCTAAATTCGCTCGCGCTGAAAACGACACTGGTTCACCAGAAGTTCAAGTAGCTCTTTTAACTGCTCAAATCAATGACTTACAAGGTCACTTCAAAGAGCACAAACACGACCACCATAGCCGTCGCGGTCTAATCCGTATGGTTAACCAACGTCGTAAGCTACTTGACTACCTTAACGGTAAAGACCACGGTCGTTATGTAGCATTGATCGGTGCTTTAGGTTTACGTCGTTAATTCGATTTAAACTTTATTTTCGGGTGTATTGCATGCTTTGTGCTTTATTACTGAAAACTAAAGTCGGCTTAGCTTTGTGCTAAGCCAGTGGAAGGGGCGAATGTTTCGCTCCTTCTTTGTGTTTAAAAATAGTATTTAATCTGGTGAGGTCGGCTTCTAAGCTTTGTCATTTACTCGTCCATATGGTCATGAATGCCAAACCTTAGGGGTCTCCACTAGAATAATTGTTCACAAGAACTAGGAAAAAATAAAACATGTCAATGTTTAATATTATTCGTAAAGAATTCCAATTCGGTCAGCACAACGTTATCCTGGAAACAGGTCGTGTTGCCCGTCAGGCAAACACTGTTGTGATTACAATGGGCGGCGTACAAGTACTTGTTGCTGTTGTGGCACAGCCTAAAGCAAAAGCAGGTCAAGATTTCTTCCCATTGACTGTAAACTATCAAGAAAAGCAATATGCTGCTGGTCGTATCCCGGGTGGTTATGGCAAGCGTGAAGGCCGTCAGTCTGAAGCTGAGACTTTGATTTCACGTCTGATTGACCGTCCAATTCGTCCGTTGTTCCCAGAAGGTTACTTCAACGAAATTCAAGTAACAGCCACTGTTATTTCTTCTGACAAAACGATGGATGCTGACATTGCTGCAATGTTAGGTACATCTGCTGCATTGTCTATCGCTGGTACACCTTTCCGTGGTCCGATTGGTGGCGCGCGTGTTGGTTTAATCAACGGTGAATACATCCTGAACCCGAATCTTGAACAACTTAAAGAGTCTGATCTTGATCTTGTTGTTGCTGGAACAGAATCTGCAGTACTGATGGTTGAATCTGAAGCGAAAGAACTTTCAGAAGACCAAATGCTGGGCGCTGTATTGTTCGGTCATGACGAAATGCAAATTGCGATCCAGGCGATCAAAGAATTTGCTGCAGCTGCAGGCGCGGTTGAGTCAACTTGGGTTGCTCCAGTTAAAAACGAAGAACTTCTTGGTAAATTGAAAGAAGCATTCGAAGCGAAAATCTCTGAAGCGTACACGATTGCAGTGAAACAAGACCGTTATGCGGCACTTGATGCGCTTTATGCAGAAGCAGTTGCACAGTTCGTTCCTGAAAATGACGAAACTGGTATTGCAGAAGAAGTAAACGAACTGTTCGAAGACCTTAAATACCGTACCGTACGTGACAACATCCTGTCTGGTAAGCCACGTATCGATGGTCGTGATACCAAAACTGTTCGTGCAATCGACGTACAAGTAGGCGTATTGGATCGTGCTCACGGTTCTGCATTGTTCACACGTGGTGAAACTCAAGCGTTAGTAACAACGACTTTGGGTAATACACGTGATGCGTTGATGGTTGACACCCTTGCAGGTACCAAAACTGACAACTTCATGTTGCACTACAACTTCCCTGCATACTCTGTAGGTGAAACTGGTCGTGAATCTGGTCCTAAGCGTCGTGAAATCGGTCACGGTCGTCTGGCACGTCGTGGTGTTCAAGCTGTACTTCCTGCGGCTGACCGCTTCCCGTACGTGATCCGTATCGTTTCTGACATCACTGAATCAAACGGTTCGTCTTCAATGGCGTCTGTATGTGGTGCATCACTTTCTCTTATGGATGCCGGTGTTCCGCTTAAAGCACCAGTTGCAGGTATTGCGATGGGTCTAGTGAAAGAAGGCGAGCGTTTCGCAGTTCTTTCTGACATCTTAGGTGACGAAGATCACTTAGGTGACATGGACTTTAAAGTAGCCGGTTCTGCAAACGGTATTACTGCGCTTCAAATGGATATCAAGATTGAAGGTATCACTGAAGAAATCATGGAAGCGGCATTGAACCAAGCGTATGCAGGTCGTATGCACATCCTCAATGAAATGAACCAAGTGATTTCACGTGCGCGTCCTGAAATTTCAATGCATGCGCCGACATTCCAAGTGATCAATATCAACCCTGATAAGATCCGTGACGTGATTGGTAAAGGTGGTGCAACCATCCGCGCCATTACTGAAGAAACTAAAGCTGCGATTGATATTGAAGATAACGGTACAGTTCGCGTATTTGGTGAAACGAAAGCTGCTGCTGCCGCTGCGGTTGCAAAAATCCAAGCACTGACTGCTGAAATTGAACCGGGTACAATTTACGTTGGTAAAGTAATTCGTATCGTTGAATTTGGTGCGTTTGTTAATATCATGCCAGGTACTGACGGTCTACTTCACATTTCGCAAATTTCTAACGAACGTATTGCCAATGTTGCAGACGTATTGAAAGAAGGTCAAGAAGTGAAAGTACAAGTTGCTGACGTTGATAACCGTGGTCGTATCAAGTTAACAATGAAAGACATCGAACAAGTATAATTGTTTCTTGTTTAAAAAAGCCCGCCTCATGCGGGCTTTTTTAAATTGTAATCAAGTCAGAATGAAGCAACAAAGCTTTATCTGATTGCTTAAGCTTTCTGCTCAGCACATTATTTCACAGCGGGTCGATTGTAAGTTTTAGCT